>NZ_VKHS01000421.1 GCF_014141525.1 Streptomyces calidiresistens | reverse complement strand
GGGGAAGCGGGACGAGCCGGGGACGCCGGGGGCGACACGGTGGGGCCGCGACGTTCGTTCGGGCTCGACATACCGACAGGCTGGCACACTCGTTCCCCATGCGGATCGTTTCGTCGCGCGTGTCGGCGTGGATCGGGGCCTGCCATCCCCTGCCCGTCGTCGCGGTGACGGCGGTCACCGCCGGCCTGGCGGTCGCGGTCGGCCACACCCCCGGCGGGGCCCTCCTGGTCACGACGGCCGTGCTGGCCGGGCAGCTCTCGGTGGGCTGGCTCAACGACCTGGTCGACGCCGACCGGGACGCCCGGGTCGGCCGTACCGACAAGCCGGTGGCCCGGGGCCTGGTGTCCCCCCGGGCGGTGGCCGTGGCCACGGTGCTCGCCGCCGGCGCGGCCCTCGCGCTGTCCGCGGCGGCCGGGCTCCTCGCCGCGGCGGCCCACCTGATCGCACTGGTCTCGGCGTGGGCGTACGACCTGGGGGTGAAGTCGACCCGCTGGTCGGTGGTCCCGTACGCCGTCTCCTTCGGGCTGCTCCCCGCCTTCGTCGTGCTCGCGCTGCCCGGCGCGCCGTGGCCGCCGTGGTGGCTGCCGACCGCCGGGGCGCTGCTGGGGTGCGCGGCGCACTTCCTGAACGTGCTGCCGGACCTGGCCGACGACGCGGCGGTGGGGGTGCGCGGCCTGCCGCACCGGTGGGGCGCGGCGGTGAGCCGGGCGGTGGCGGGAGTCCTGGTGCTGCTGGCCTCGGTGGCGCTGGTGGTGGGTCCGGTGGGTCCCGACGGCGTGACGGGGGACGCGCGGGTCGCGGTGCCGCCGGTGGCCGCGCTGGTGGTGGCGGTGGGGTTGGTGCGCGGGCGGCGGCCGGGATCACGGGCCGCCTTCAACGCGGTGCTGCTGGTGGCGGTGGCCGACGTGGGTCTGCTCCTCACGGTGGGGCCGCCGGCCGTCGTCCCGGGGTGACCCGGCGGGCCGCGCCGACGGTGCGCCGTCCGGGGGCACCGGGCCCCCCGCCGACAGCCCACCGACAGCCCACCGACAGCCCACCGACAGCCCTCCGAAAGCCGGCCGATCGGCTGATGCCCGGACCCGCCCGGGGCGCCAGGCTGGCACCATGCCCACCATCGAAGTGCGCGGCCTGCGCAAGACCTACGGAACCACGGTGGCGGTCGATCACATCGACCTCGACGTGGCCGAGGGCGAGATCCTCGGCATCCTGGGGCCCAACGGCTCCGGCAAGACCACCACCGTCGAGTGCGTGGCGGGACTGCGCCGCCCCGACGCGGGTTCCCTGCGGGTGGCCGGGCTGACGCCGGGGCGCGACCGGGACCGGCTGAACCGGATCGTCGGCGTCCAGCTCCAACAGGCCGGGTTGCAGGCCAAGCTCACCGTGCGCGAGGCGCTGGAGCTGTACTCCTCCTTTTACGAGCACCCCGCCGACGGGGTCGCGCTGGCCGAACGTCTGTCGCTGGGCCCGAAGCTGGACACCCGGTACGGCAAGCTCTCGGGCGGCCAGCAGCAGCGCCTGGCCATCGCCCTGGCCCTCGTCGGTCGCCCCCGGGTGGCGCTGCTCGACGAGCTGAGCACCGGCCTGGACCCGCGCTCACGGCGCACCGTGTGGGAGGTGGTCGAGGACGCCCGGGCGGAGGGCACCACCGTCCTGCTGGTCACCCACCTCATGGAGGAGGCGCAGTACCTGTGTGACCGGGTGGCCCTGTTCGACCGGGGTCGGATCGTCGCGCTGGACACCCCCGAGGGGGTGGTCTCCCGCACCCGCGTGCCCACCGTCATGTCGTTCTTCCGCACGGCGTCCGGTTCCGCCTCCCCCGCCGGCGCCCCGGACACCGCGGCCCTGGCCGCCATCGACGGCGTGGAGCGGGTCCGGGTCCGGGAGGACGGGCGGATCGAGCTCGGGTTGACCGACGAGGCCGTTCCCGAGGTGCTGGACCGGTTGGCCGCCGAGGGCATCCGCCCCGGCCGGCTCCGCGTCGTCGACGCGACCCTGGACGACGCGTTCCTGAACCTGACCTCGGCGAGCGCCGACGGCACCGGCGCCCCCGGCACCGGCGACACCACCGAGGAGGCCTGACATGGCGGCGTCCCCCACCCGGACCGTGCTCCGCACCGAGGTCCGGCTCTTCCTGCGCGAACCGGCGGCCCTGTTCTGGATCGTCCTCTTCCCCGCCCTGCTGGTCGGGGGCCTGGGGCAGGTCCCCGGCTACCGCGACCCGGAGGAGGGCGTGGACGGCGTGCCCGTCATCGCCCTCTACGTCCCCGTCGCGATCCTGCTCGCGATGCTGCTGGCCGCCGTCTCGACCATGCCGGTCGCCCTGGCCGGCTACCGGGAGCAGCTGATCCTCAAGCGGATCGCCACCACCCCGGCCAGGCCGCGCGACCTGCTGATCGCGCAGTACGCGATCAACGGCGGGGCGGCGGTGGCGGGCGGCGCGCTCGCCATGTTGGTGGTCCGGATCGGCTACGGCACCGGGCTGCCCGGCAACGCCGCCGCCCACCTGCTCGCGCTGCTCCTCGCCCTGGCCGCGACGCTGGCGATCGGCGGGTTGATCTCGGCCGTCGTCCCGACCGCGAGGCTCGCCACGACGGTCGGCGCGATCCTGCTCTTCCCGCTGATGTTCACCGCCGGGGTGTGGCTGCCGGTGAGCGCGATGCCCGACCTGCTGGGCGACATCGTCTCCCTCACCCCGCTCGGCGCCGCCGCCCTGGCCCTGGACGCCGCCGGGGCCGGGGGGTGGCCGGCACTCCGCGACGTGGCGGTGCTCCTCGCCTGGACACTGGGCACGGGAGCGATCGCCGCGCGATACTTCCGGTGGAACTGACCGGCGCCCCGATGGCGGCGACCGGCGGGCCCCGGAGGGCCGGGAGACCATGATGAGCGACCTGGAGTGCGAGATCCGCGGCCGGATGGACGCCCTGACCCGTCGGGGCCCGTACGTGCTGCTGGGGATCGGCCTGGCCCTGTCGGTGGCCACGGCGCCCGCCTTCGGGGCGACGGAAACCATCCCCGTCCTGGTGGTGGGCGCGCTCGCCCTGGCCGGCTGGCACGCCCACTGCACGGACCGCCGGTGGGGCCGGCCGCTGGACGACCTGCTCGGCCGGTCCTACCTGACGACGCGGACCGCCGTCCTGTTCCTCCTGACCTGGCTCAACCCGTTCTTCGCCGTCTCCGCCATCATCGGCTACCTGGACGCCTCCCTGTACACGGGCCGGCGGGGGCAGGTGGCCGTCTTCGCCGTGACGGCGCTGCTGATGGCCGGCTCCCAGTCGGGCGGCCTGCCGCCGAGGGAACCGGCGCAGCTGATCGCGATCGTCGGCCTCTTCGGGCTGAACTTCGGGCTGGTGATGTTCTTCGACCGGTTCGAGCGGAGGCAGGCCCGGCTGGCGGAGGAGCGCGACGCGACGATCCGCGAACTGGAACGCGCCAACGCCCGCCTGGCCGAGGCGGTGGCGGAGAACGAGGCCCTGCAGTCCCGCCTGATCGAGGGGGCGCGGGAGGCCGGCGTGCACGCCGAACGCGAGCGGCTGGCCCTGGAGATCCACGACACCATCGCCCAGAACCTCGCCGGGATCGTCACCCAGTTGCAGGCCGCCGGGGAGACGGCCGACCCCCGCGCCGCCGAACGCCGGCGCGCCCGGGCGGCGGACCTGGCCCGGGAGGCGCTGGACGAGGCCCGCCACTCGGTGCAGGGGCTGCTGCCCTGCCGACTGGACCACGCGGACCTCCCGACCGCCCTGGACACGCTGGTCGAGGACTGGCGGACGACCACCGGCACGGACGCCCGCCTGGTGGTGGACGGCGAACCGGAGCCGCTGCACCGTGACGTCGAGGCCACCGTCCTGCGGGTGGCGCAGGAGGCGTTGACGAACGTGGCCAAGCACGCGGACGCCTCCCGGGTCGGGGTCACCCTGTCGTACATGGGGGAGGTGCTCACCCTGGACGTGCGCGACGACGGCGCCGGCTTCACGGGCCCCCGGAACGGCACGCCGCGCCCCGCCGGGGCGGGCGGCCTCGGCCTGCCCGGCATGGGACAGCGCGCCGCCCGGGTGGCCGGGGAGGTCGTGGTGGAGTCCGAGCCCGGCGCGGGGACCGCCGTCTGCCTGACGGTGCCGGCGGTGCGCGATGCCTGAGCCGGTGCGGTTGCTGCTGGTCGACGACCATCCGGTGGTCCGGGACGGGCTGCGCGGCATGTGCGAGACGGCCGACGGGTTCGAGGTGGTCGGGGAGGCCGCGGACGGCGCCCGGGCGCTCGCCCTGGCCGCGACGCTCGCCCCCGACGTGGTGCTGATGGACCTGCGGATGCCCGGCATGGGCGGGGTCGAGGCCATCACCCGCCTGCGGGACTCCGGCTCGACGGCCCGGGTGCTGGTGCTCACCACGTACGACACCGACCGGGAGATCACCGCCGCCCTGGACGCGGGGGCCACCGGCTACCTGCTGAAGGACGCCCCGCGGGAGGACCTCTTCGGGGCGATCCGGGCGGCGGCGGAGGGCCGGTCGGTGCTCTCCCCGGCCGTCGCCGGCCGGCTCGCCGCCCGGGCACGGGCCCCCCGCACCGGGGAGCCGACCGCGCGGGAGACGGAGGTGCTGCGGCTGGTCTCGCTGGGGCGCTCCAACCGCGAGGTGGCCCGGGAGCTCTTCGTCAGCGAGGCGACGGTGAAGGCGCACCTGAGCCACGTCTACGAGAAGTTGGGGGTCAAGGACCGCGCCGCCGCGGTGGCGGTCGCCTACGAGCGGGGACTGCTGGGGGGCGGGCCGACCGGCGGGGCGACGAACGGGGCGCCCCCGGAACGATGAGGCCCGGCTCCCGGG
>NZ_VKHS01000420.1 GCF_014141525.1 Streptomyces calidiresistens | reverse complement strand
GTAGCGTCGGATGTGGATAAGAGAAAGGGGGTACGCGGCCCGGGCGGCTCTCCCCCGGGCACGGACCGGATCCCCGCCCCGGTGGACGGGACGGGGCCGGCCCGGGGTTCTCAGGCCAGTTCCCAGCGGGCCCCGGCCGGGGTGTCCTCGATCACCACACCCGCCTCGCGCAGGCGGTCGCGGATGGCGTCGGCCTCGGCCCAGTCCCGGTTCTCCCGAGCCGTCTGCCGGCGTTCCAGCAGCAGACCGATCAGGTTGTCCAGGGCCCCGGTCAGCTTCTCCTCACGGTTCGCGCCCGCGCCGGCCGCCCCGCTCCACATCGGGTCCAGGGGGTCCATCCCCAGGACGCCGAGCATCGCCCGGGTCTGCGCCGCGAGCGAGACCACCGACTCCTTGTCCCCCTCGTCCAGGGCGGTGTTGCCGCGCCGGACCACGGTGTGGATCACGGCCACCGCCTGCGGCACGCCGAGATCGTCGTCGAGCGCGGCGACGAAGTCGTCCGGCAGGGAGTTGGGCCCGGCCGGCTCCACCGCCCCGGCCTGGTCGACCGCCCGGTGCAGGAAGTTCTCGATCCGGCCGAAGGCGGTCTCGGCCTCCGCCAGCGACGCCTCGGAGTACTCGATGGTCGAGCGGTAGTGCGGCGTGCCGAGGTAGTAGCGCAGCACGATCGGGCGGTGCCTGCGGACCATCTCGGAGACCAGCACCGAGTTGCCCAGCGACTTGCTCATCTTCTCGCCGCTCATCGTCACCCAGGCGTTGTGCAGCCAGAAGGCGGCGAAGTCGTCGCCGTACGCGCGGGACTGGGCGATCTCGTTCTCGTGGTGCGGGAAGACCAGGTCCACCCCGCCGCCGTGGATGTCGAAGGCGGGGCCGAGGTACTTGTGGGCCATCGCCGAGCACTCCAGGTGCCAGCCGGGCCGGCCCCGGCCCCAGGGGGTGTCCCAGGCGGGCTCGCCGGGCCTGGCGGCCTTCCACAGCGCGAAGTCGCGCGGATCGCGCTTGCCGGTCTCGCCCTCCCCGGAGGGCTGCAGCAGGCTGTCGAGGTCCTGGTTGGAGAGCGCCAGGTAGTCGGGGTGGGAGCGCACCGCGAAGTAGACGTTGCCGTCGGCCGCGTAGGCATGGCCGCGCTCGATGAGCACCCGCATCATGTCGATCATCTCCGGCACGTGGCCGGTGGCGCGCGGTTCGTACGTCGGCGGCAGGCAGCCGAGCGCCGTGTAGGCGTCGTCGAAGGCCCGTTCGTTGGCGTAGCCGATGGCCCACCAGGGACGGCCCTCCTCGGCCTCCTTGGTGATGATCTTGTCGTCGATGTCGGTCACGTTCCGCACGAAGGTGACCTCGTACCCGCGGTGCAGCAGCCAGCGGCGCAGCAGGTCGAAGTTGAGGCCGGAGCGGATGTGGCCGATGTGCGGGGCTGCCTGCACGGTGGCACCGCACAGGTAGATCGAGACGTGACCCGGGACGAGCGGGCTGAAGTCGCGGATCCGCCGGGTTCCGGTGTCGTACAGGCGAAGAGTCACGGCACCAGGGTAGTGGGCCGGGGGCGGGGCCCGTACATCCCCGCGGCGGACCCGCCGTGACGCCGCCGACCCGCCGGGGCGCGCCGGCGGGTCGGTCGGGGCTCAGCGGTCGGCGGGCGGCAGCAGCAGCGCGGTGGCCACGGCCGCCAGGCCGTCACCCCGTCCGGTGAAGCCGAGACCGTCGGTGGTGGTGCCGGAGACGGTGACCCGGGCGCCGGCGGCCTCGCCGAGCACCCGCTGTGCCTCGTCCCGACGGGTGCCGATCTTCGGCCGGACGCCGATGACCTGGACGGCGATGTTGCCGATGGCGAAGCCCTCCGCCCGCACGATGCGGGCGGCCTCGCCCAGCAGGCGGGTTCCGGAGGCGCCGGCCCACTCCGGGCGGGAGGTGCCGAAGTGCGCGCCCAGGTCGCCGAGGCCGGCGGCGGAGAACAGGGCGTCGCAGGCGGCGTGGGCGGCCACGTCGCCGTCGGAGTGGCCGGCGAGGCCGAACTCCGCGTCCGGCCACAGCAGGCCGGCGCACCACAGCGGCCGGCCGGCCTCGAAGGCGTGCACGTCGGTGCCGATCCCGACCAGCGGGACGGGGAACCCGCCGGGGGCCCCGGCGTGCGGGGACGCCCCCGGGGAGGGGGAGTGCTCACCAGCCATCGGCCACGCTCCTGCGGGCGAGGACGGCCTCGGCGAGCAGCAGGTCCAGGGGGCGGGTCACCTTGAACGCCTCCTCGTGGCCGCGCACCAGCACCACCGGGACGCCGCGGCGCTCCACCAGGCCGGCGCAGTCCGTGGCGCCCGCCGGGTCCCCGGGGTCGCCCGCGCCGTCCGTCGCGGCGTCGTGGGCGGCGGTCAGCACCGCGCGGTCGAAGCCCTGCGGGGTCTGCACGGCGCGCAGCGAGGCGCGCGCCGGGGTGGCGACGACCGGTTCGGGGTCCTCCGGGCCGCGGCCGGCGGCGGGGGCCACCTGCTTGACGGTGTCGGTGACCGGGAGGGCGGGCACGACAGCGGGGGCGCCGGCGCGGACCGCCGCGACGACCGCGTCCACGGTGGCCACGGGGACCAGGGGGCGGGCCGCGTCGTGCACCAGCACCACGTCGACGTCGGGGTCGCCGACGGCGGCGAGACCGAGGCGGACCGACTCCTGACGGGTGTCGCCGCCGGGAACCACCCGCAGGGTCACCCGGTCGGGCAGCGGGTGACCGTCGAGCAGCGAGCGGACGCCGGGCACGTCGTCGGCGGGAGCCACCACGACGATCGGCCCGACGCTCGTGGAGCGGGCCATCGCCCGGACGGCGTGCACCAGCATGGGGACGCCGCCCAGCGGGCGCAGTGCCTTGGGGGCGCCGGGCCCCAGGCGGACACCGCGACCGGCGGCGGGGATGACGACCGCGGTGCGGCCGGGGGCGGACCGGGCGGCCCCGGTGGGTGGTGTGTGTGTCATCGCTTCCGGGGGAGGTTTCCGGCCCGGGTTCGGCGGGCCGGGTTTGTCGTCGGTGGTGGGGTGGGTATGGCCCGGGTGTGCCGGGAGATCGCGCGATCGGTCCCCTTCCGAACCCTCCGTGACACCGATCGCGCCGCTCTTCGTACGAACGGTACGGCGTACGAACGTACGGCCACGACCATCACATGAGCATGTCCCGCGGCGGGCGGGTCGCCCCGGCGACCGTCCCGGCGCGGGAGGGTCCCGGTGCGGGGCCCGAAGCCACCGGGCGACCGGTGGCGGGCACGCCGGTGCCCGTGCGCGGTCACGTGTCCGGTGAACGGGGGCAGCCGACCGCCGCCCCCGTGGTTCCCCGTGGTTCGAGGTCGCCCGACCGAGCGGGGGGAGCCGGGCATGCCGGAGCGGACGGTGCCGCGTTCCGGTGAGCCCGTCGATTCCCACCGGTTCACCCCGGTTCCCGGCGATCGCCGGGCCCCCGGGATGTGTCGGAGTGTGAATTCCCGTCGACAGGGCAGGACTCGATGGGTAAGGATGCGGACGACGCCCCGACGGGAAAGGATCCCGGAGGGCGCCGCCGAGTCGTGTCCCCGTGAACCCGCCGACGCATGGGCGTCGTTGGGCGCACGGCGGCACACCGGCGCATCGGAACAGGAGAGGACCCCGCCCCGAGGCGGTGGGGCCGGAGAGCGGGTGGGGCATCGGACGCACCGAGCACGACCGACGGGATCGGCGAACACCGACGCGTCACGTGTCGTGGTGACGCATGACCTCGCACACGTCACACGACCCGGACCGCTCCGGTGATGGCACCGGACGCCCCGACCACTCTCCGGCGACCCCTTCCGCGGGCCGGAGTGCCGAGCGGGCTCAGGAGGCGAGAACCTCGTCGAGCAGCGTCTCCGCCTTGTCCTCGTTCGTGCTCTCCGCGAGAGCCAACTCGCTCACCAGGATCTGGCGGGCCTTGGCGAGCATCCGCTTCTCACCGGCGGAGAGGCCGCGCTCGCGCTCGCGGCGCCACAGGTCGCGGACGACCTCCGCCACCTTGATGACGTCGCCGGACGCCAGCTTCTCCAGATTCGCCTTGTACCGCCGGGACCAGTTGGTGGGCTCCTCGGCGTACGGCGCGCGCAGCACCTCGAAGACCCGGTCCAAACCGTCCTGGCCCACCACGTCGCGCACCCCGACCAGCTCGGCGTTCTCCGCCGGGACGCGCACCTCGAGATCGCCCTGGGCGACCTTCAGCACCAAATAGGTCTTGTCCACGCCTTTGATCTGGCGAGTTTCGATGGCCTCGATCAGCGCGGCCCCGTGATGGGGATACACCACGGTGTCGCCAACCTTGAACGTCATGTGACAGGTACCCCTTCCGTGGCTATCCAGGGTAACACGGATCCCCTCCCGCATGAATGGCGTTTTCGCAGGTCAGCCCATATCTCGGGGCTTGACAAGGCTGCCGGTGACATGCATCGCACCTCCCCCGGCGGGAGGTATGCGCAGGTCGGAGGGGTGGTGACGACCGACGGAATGCCGCGACGAACTCGCCCCGGAGAGCGCTCCACGGCGAAATCATGTCCGTTTTGTCATGGTTGGGAGAATCACAACAGCGGGGTTCCCGGAGAGCCGGGAGTCGACTTCCCCGACACTTCCCCAACCGGTTCCGGCGGTATTCCGGGGGCACCCGCAGTTGCCGACATCGGCTCCGGAAACCCGATCCCGGATTGGGAATGCGAGCCCCCCGGAACCGCCCCGGGGCCCCGGGAAGCGGGTGATCACGGTTCGATCGCGACCCGCCCCGGGGAAGTCACCGGTGATCCCGCGGAAAACGATCAAGGGGCCGGATATCCGCGTCCCCCGCCCCCTCCCC
>NZ_VKHS01000042.1 GCF_014141525.1 Streptomyces calidiresistens | reverse complement strand
TGCCCGCCCAGCACCCCCGGCCGCTCCTGCCCCGGCTGCTTCCTCGAGCACCCGCCCGCGATGTTTGCCCCGGACAGCGACCGCTGCCTCGACTGCTCCTGACACCCCGCCAGCCACACGCGTCTTCCTACTCGCGAGTTACGTCGTCTGTCCCAGGCGAAGCACCCCACCCAGGGTGCTCACGGAACCCGGGCGCCGGCCGCGGGGACCCGTAGGAACGTCGCCGGCAGGGACAGCAACATGGCCATCCAGATCACGGCAGTGCGCCTGACGGTCGGCGGAACCGCGCACGAGCACATCACCCACCTGTGGTGGACCGAGCAGGCGACTGGCAAGACCGGCGACAACACCCGGGCCGAGATCGTCCACTGGATCGAGAACAAGGCTGGCAAGGCCTACACCAGTGACGCAGCCGGCCGCCGCGCGGAAGTGCTTGTGGTGACGCCCACCCGGGGCGAGAAGTACCTGCGGACCCACGCCGACGGAGTATGGACCAACAACCTTCTCGCCCTCCCAAGGCGCTGACCCGCCACAACCCCCCGGCACCCGGCGCACCGCCCCCGCAGCGGCGCGCCGGGGTTCCCCGGCACCCACAGTCCGAACACGCGCTCCCCACTTCAGGAGGACCCCCATGTCTGAGCTGGCCCGAGTTCCGTAGAGTCTGGTGATGTGCCCCGACTCCAGGAAAGTCGGGGCACATCACTTTTTTCGGCCTACCGCATCATGACCCATCCCACGGACAATGCCACCGGGCCGCATCGAGTCGAGCAACGGGGCCGGGATGGAAAGCAACCCGGCGCTGCATCGCCGGCGAACGCAGAACAACCAGGGAGGAGCCTGGCTCCCGTCCACGATCACACGGGGTCCACTCTCCGGAGCCGCATGGGCATGATCGGGTTGCTCAACCTCCGGCGGGAATAGGGCGTACGGCCAGTTGATTGTCACTTCTCTGGAGCTGTTACAGGGGGTGCGGTGTGGAGCTGAGGGCGTTCCGGGTTCGGGAGGGCTCGGTGGTGGAGTTGCCGGGTGCGTCGGTCGCGTGGGAGCGGGAGCTCCAGAGGCTGGTCGAAGCCAATGCCGAGGTCATGCTGGGCGTGCGGTTCGTGGCCTCGGAGTACGCGACCGGGCGGCACCGAGGGCGGATCGACACCTTGGGGCTGGACGAGAACGGGACCCCCGTGATCGTCGAGTACAAGCGGACGCGGGACGCGTCGGTGATCACGCAGGGTCTGTCGTATCTGTCGTGGTTGGAGGACAGCCGGCCGGAGTTCGAGAGCCTGGTGCGCGAGCGGCTCGGCGCTGCGGTGGTGGAGACGGTGGATTGGAGCAATCCACGGCTGATCTGCGTGGCGGCGGAGTTCTCACCGCACGACTCGGTGGCCCTGGAGGTCATCGGGCGACGAGTCGACCTGGTGGCGTACCGGATGTTCGGGGACGTCCTCACATTGCAGCTGGTCGCGTCGGTCGCCGGTACGGCGCCTCCGCGCCGGGGCCGGGCGGTGACCGCGGCCCGGACGTCGGCGTCCGGTGGGGCCCCGAAGTCGGTCACGCAGTATCTGGAGGCGTCACCGCCGGAGCTGCGGGAACTGTTCGCGGAGCTGGATCGTGTGCTGCTGTCCTATCCGGAGGTGCAGAAGGAGACCCAGCTGCACTACATCGCCTATCGGCGGATACGAAACGTGGCCACGGTGCGCGTGCAGCCGCGGAAGCGGGTCCTGGTGGTGAATCTGCGGGTGGATCCGTCCACGGTGGAGCTGTGCGAGGGGTTCTCACGGGATGTGAGCGAGGTCGGCTGCCTGGGCACGGGGGATCTCGAGGTGCGGATCAGATCGGCTGCCGATCTGGAGCGGGCGAACGAGCTGATCCGCCGCAGCGTCGAGTCGGGGTAGGCCGGGCGGCACACAGGAAGGCGGGTGGGACACCGGTTGCCGGTTGTCCCACCCGCCCTTTGTCGTCCGGGGCCCGGGAGCCGAGGCTCTCACTTCTCCGGCCCCGCGAGGGTGAAGTCGGTCGGGGAGAAGGTGTGCTGGGCTGCTCGGAGGCGCTGTTCGGCGATGTCGGCGTAGTGGTCGGAGAGTTCAACGCCGATGAAGTTGCGACCTTCCTTGAGCGCTGCGACACCGGTGGTGCCGCTACCGGCGAAGGGATCCAGGACGGTACCGCCTTCGGGGCAGATCTGGACGAGCTGCTGCATCACTTCGACGGGCTTCTGCGTGATGTGGACCCGGCCCTTGCGGGGCTGGGAGGCGGTGAAGTCACCGGGCAGGTAGAGATCCCGGGTCTTGTCGAGGGAGCCCTTGACGCCCCAGAGGATGAACTCGCTGCTCTGCTTGAAGCCGCCCTTGCGGGGACGGGACGCGGGCTTGATCCAGGGGATGATGCCGCTCCAGGTCCAGCCGGCCATCTGAAGCGCGTCGCTGGTGGTGGGGTCCTGGCGCCAGTCGGAGAAGACCAGGGCGACGGCGTGTTCACGGGCGGCGCGATAGGACTCGGTCAGTATCTCGGTGAGCCAGGCGCGGTAGGAGCGCTGGTCGCGATTCTCACCGGGGAAGTTGGCGAGGTCATGGCTGGCGTCGCCACTGGTGTATTTCGCGCGCGCGGTTCGTGCGGTGCGGTCGGAGCTCGTTCGACCACCGGAGTTGTAGGGCGGATCGGTGATCACGCTGTCCACACTCTCGTCGGGTAGGGACTTGAGGACGGTCAACGCATCGCCGCGGTGCAGAGCGTAGGTCAAAACGACTCTCTCTTTCCGACTGCTTCCTGCTGTCCGGGTGAAAGGGGCACCCGAGATGGCTTACCCGGCTTTGGGTGCGTCGGATGGTAACCATGTTTCACGGCCGTACCAATCCGTCGTCCGGGATGGACCCGGGGAGGGCGAGGGCTGGGTCGGGAGCCATTGGGTGCGGCCGGGATTCGTGTCTACAGTCTGGGCACGTTCGCAGGTCAGGGACTCACCCCATGCTCTCTGTCGAACTCTGCCGAGACGTGCCGTCCTGTCCAACAGGAGCGCCGTTGAAGCGTGTGCGCTGTTTTCCGATGGAAGGGGCCAGGGTGTTCTTCGTGTGGTTCTTCAGATTACAAGTGCGGCCGGCTGCCGCGTTCCATGACGACGGTCCGCTGATCACCTCCCGGTAGCCCGACAGCGGGCCGTTGCTCCCCCGAGGGGGGATTTCCTCATCACCGGTGTGGCGCCGGTGGCCTTTTCGACGAGAACGCCGGCGCCACACCACCTATGCGAAGGAGCTGTCGATGCGGCATGCCCGGATACCGATATCCGCCGGCCGTGGTGGTCGGCGATGAAGAAGGTGGTCCTGGCCGCCACCGCGGTGGCCGCGAGTCCGCTGTTGCTGGTCGTTCCGGTGATCGCCATTTCCGCTGGTTCGGCCGGCGCGAACGTCGCCGCGAACTGCGAGGACGACACGCGGGACCTCGACACCAGGGCGCTGGCGGCTCAGGTGGAGTCGATTCTCTCCGGCGGTGACGGAGAGGGCGTCGAGGTGGCCCAGTTGCGGGATCCTCGCGAGCAGATTCCCAACGCCCGCACCATCCTGGCGACCGGGGTGGCCATGAACGTCCCGGCCCGTGGCCAGGTCGTCGCGCTGGCCACCGCCATGCAGGAATCGACGCTCCGCAACATCGACTACGGGGACCGGGACAGCGTGGGGCTGTTCCAGCAGCGTCCCTCCCGGGGATGGGGGACGGTCGAGCAGATCATGGACCCGGTCTACAGCTCGAAGAAGTTCTACCAAGGGCTGCTGGAGGTGGCCGGCTGGGAGTCCCTGACGGTGACGCAGGCCGCGCAGGCGGTCCAGCGCTCGGCCTACCCGGACGCGTACGCCCAGTGGGAGCCGCTGGCACGGGCGCTCCGGCAGGCGATCGTCCCCACACTCGGCGCCCGGGGCGAAGGGGGCGAGGACGACGGAGAGGCCCGGAGTCCCGCTGCCGAAAGGTGTGCGCGGGAAGGAGACGGCTCGGGTTACGGGCCGATTCCCGACGGCACGCTCCCGGCGGGGTACGAGATTCCCGAGGATGCCCCGGCCGCGGTGCGTTCGGCGATCCGCTGGACCCTGGGGCAGTTGGGAACGCCGTATCAGTGGGGTGGCTCGTGTACCGCCGCGCACGGCAGTGACCCGCTGGGACGGTGCGACTGCTCCTCCCTGATGCAGCAGGCGTACAAGGCCGCCGGTGTGCGAATCGGGCGGACCACCTACGTCCAGGTCGAGGACGGCAGGGCCGTCGCACTCGACGATCTCAAGCCCGGTGATCTGGTCTTCACCCGCGGCACGAAGGACCGGCCGGAGCACGTGGGCATGGTCATCGGCCATGGCTTGGTGATCAACGCCCCGCGCACGGGAACGGTGGTGCGGGTCGAGCCACTGGCCGACTGGAAGCCGCAGATCCTCGCCGCGCGCCGCGTCGTCTGACGCCGACCCCTCCTCTTCACCCCTCTCTCTCCCCAGCGGGCTTCGTCGTACCCGCAATCACCTCTGGAGTGTGCTTTGACGTTCCTCGAACGCATGCAGTACCTGGCCTACAACCCCGGTGTCTCCCCTGCCGAGGGCGGCCTTCCGGGCCTGAGCGTCCTGCGCAGTGTCATCAACAGCCTCAACCTCTTCGCGATCGTGGCCGTGGTCGGTGCCCTGGCCGTGTCCGCGTTGATCTGGGCCTGGGGCCACCACTCGGGCGGGCACCAGGCCGAGGCGAACGGGAAGAAGGGCACGGTTGTCGCCGCGGCCTGTGCCCTGTTGCTGGGCGCGGCGAACGGGATCGTCGCGTTCTTCTCCGCACTCGGAACGCAGGTGCAGTAATGAAGAAGCCCTCACTCCCGCCGACCGTTTCCCCCGCGACATCCGGCGTCCTGCGGCGAACGCTGCTGGGCGGCGCGGTCCTTCTCGCCCTGACCGCTCTGGCCGGGTTGCTGGCCTTCCTCACCCGCGATGAGGCGCCGGCCGAGAAGCCGAAGCCGGAAGCCTCCTCCCCTCATGAGGGCTCGCCCCCCGCTGCGCCCTCGGCCTCCCCCTCACCGGGGGATCCGGGCCCGGACCGGGTGGAGGCCGGGAGCCGTCCGGAAACCGGTGACCCGGTGGATTTCGGTAAGGCCGCGGCCCGGGCGCTGTGGTCGTACGACACCCGCTCCACCTCCCACAAGGAACACCTCGCCGAGCTGAAGACGTGGATGACCGGGGAGAGCCGGTACGCGGACTGGGCTTCGGTGAAGAGGCAGTTGCCGGACGCGGTGCTCTGGGAGCGGATGTCCGAGAACAGGCAGCGCGCCACGGCGGAGGCGGCCGAGGGCCGGTTTCCGCAGGCGTTCAAGGACGCGATGGCGAACGAGCCGGGGGCGATCACCGAGGCGTACGTGTACGTCGTGACCGTGCACGGCAGGCAGAGCCTGACCTGGACCGGCTCCGGCGCGGGTGCGGAGGCCCGCTCCGTGACGCTGGCCGTGCAGTGTCGCCCCGAGCAGCCCTGCGGGTTGGTCGGCGTGCTGCCACAGGTTCTCCCGTGATCGGCGTCCGACGGCAGGAAGGGAGGTAGCCGTGCCGGATATCTGCAACATCCCCCTGGTGGACACGGTCTGCCAGACCGTGGACGCGATCGACTTCGTCACCGATCCCGGAGGGAGTATCACCAACGGGATCGGGGCGTGGATCGCCAAGAGCACGGGAGAGCTTGCCGCGAGCGCGGCGAGCCTGGCGGCACAGGCGGTGGACAGCACCACCCGGGTCGATCTGACCGCGTCCTGGTTCAAGGACAACTACGAGTTGCTGTTGCCGATCGGCCTGGTGCTGACGGTGGGCACGTTCATCCTGCAGCTGGTACGGGCCGCGTGGCGACGGGACGAGCGGGCGCTGGTGCAGGCGGCGACGGGGACGATGGTCGGGGTGCTCTTCGCGTTCAGCGCGATCGCCTTCACCACGGTCGCCCTCACGGTCGTCGATGCGCTGAGCGCCGGGTTGTTCAAAGCCGCCAACAGCTCGATCGAGGACGCCATCCGGCGGGTCATCCAGGTCTCGATGTACGGGCCCATGTTCGAGATGGGCTGGTTGGTTCCGACGTTCGTCGCCCTGGGAGCCGCGATCGGCGCGTTCCTGTACTGGGCGGTGATGGTCGCCCGCAAGGTCGGGATCCTGATCCTGGTGAGCCTAGCGGTCTTCGCCGGCGCCGGCGGAGGCTGGGAGGTCGCCCGCCGCTGGCGGCGCGGCTGGATCGAGGCCACCGCCACCCTCATCGTGTCCAAGTTGCTGATGACCATCGTCTTCCTGCTGGGTGTGAGCGCGATGGGGCAGGCCGACCCCACCGACGGCCTCGCCGCGCTGTCCGACGCGATGGCCGGGGTGGTGGTCCTCGTCCTGGTGCTGCTGTGTCCGTACGTGACGTACAAGTTCGTGCACTGGGCCGCCGACGGCGGCAGTGGCGCCGACATCCATCGCAGTGGCGTCGCCGGCATGGCGGTGGCCGCGGGTGCGGGCAAGGCCGCCGGGATGCTCGCACTCCAGACGAAGACCGGTGGGCGTGCCCCGCAGGGGCCGTCGACCGTGTCCGGTCAGGGCGCTGGGGGTGTGATCGCCGGTATCGACCCCAGCGGCGGCCCGAGCGGTGGGAGCAAGCAGTCCAAGCAGACGCAGTTCCGTTTCGGCGAGACTCCGAAGGCCACCGGTGACAAGGGGCAGTCCCTGATCAAGCGTGCCCCCTCCGGCGGTGACAGGGGGCAGGCGCTCATCCGCCGCCCCGAGCGGAACCCCGGCCCGACAACGTCACCGGTCGATGCCTCTTCGGCGGGCCCATCCGGGCCGCTGCCCGAGGGCTCGACCGGGTCGTCCCCGGCGTCCGCGCGGGGCACCTCGTCCAAGGCCCCGAGCGGTGGGCCACCGACCGCGGGCGGGGACGTGCCGCCCCTCTCCGCGCCCGTCCGGAGCGAGCCACCGGCGTCCGGGACCGGCGGGCCACCGCCCGAAGGCGGCAGTACCCCCGCCCGGTGGGTCCACCGCGCTCCGGATGGCGGCTCCGGCACCTGACCGGAGTCGGGTGACCGGGAGCGGGGGTGAACCGCGCCGTACGACTCACCCCCGCTGCCCCTCCTTCTCCCTCTCTCATGTTTCGCGTTTCGAGGACGGCTTCTGCATGCATACCGACACATCCACCGGGCCGACCCCGGTGAAGTTCCCGACCCGCTCACGCCGCGGTGTCCTCCTCGGGCTCTCCGCCCCCCAACTCGTCGTCGTCGCTCTGACCGGGCTGCTGCTGTTCATGGTGCTGGTCGGCTCCGGCGTACCGGGAGCGCTGGCGCTCCTGCCCCTGTGGGCGGTCGCCGCAGCGGTGACGTTCCTGCGGTATCGGGGACGGTCACCGGCGGACTGGGCCCCGATCACCATCCGGTACGCGCTGCGACGCCTGCGCGGACAGCTTCTCTGGCTCACCCGACCCGCCACCAGGCCACGCCGGGAGGGGCTGCTGCACCTGCCCGGTACAGCCGCCTCCCTGCGCGTGGTCACCTCTCCGGACCGGCAGCTCGGCGCGGTCCATGATCCGCACCGCGACACCCTGACGGCGGTCGTGCGGATCTCCAGCCGGGCTTTCGCCCTCCTCGATGCCTCGACCCAGGACGCGAACGTCGCCGGCTGGGGCCGGACGCTGGCGGCGCTGGCCCGCACCGGGCATGTGGCACGCGTGCAGGTGTTGGAGCGCACGGTTCCCGACTCCGGTGACGCGCTCACCCGGTACTGGGAGGAGCACGGTCGTCCCGACGCCCGGCTGGCCGGACCCGTCTACGCCGACCTCCTCCGGGCAGCGGGTCCCGCCGCCGCGCCGCACGAGGCGTACGTCGCCATCGCACTCGACATGAAGGCGGCGCGCCGTCTGATCAACCAGGCCGGTGGCGGACTCGCCGGGGCGTTCACCGTGCTGGCGCAGCTCGTCCACACTTTCGACCAGTCCGCCCGAACCAGTGGCCTGACCCCGGCCGGTCGGCTCTCGGCCACCGAGATCGCCGCCGTGGTCCGCACCGCGTACGACCCGGCCTCCTCGGCGGCGCTGGAGCGCTGGTCACCGACCGGCCGGCCACAGGCCGACCCGGCTGCCGCCGGTCCGGTCGTCCTGGTGGAGAACGCCGACCGCATCCGTACCGACACCGCCCACCACGCGACCTTCTGGGTCGAGAACTGGCCGCGCGTCGAAGCCGGCCCCGGCTTTCTGCACCAGGTGCTGTTCACCGCCGGGGTGCGCCGCACCCTCTCCCTCACATACGGCCCGAAGAGTCTGGAAGCCGCGTTGAAGGACGTGCGACGCCGCAAGGCCACCGTGGTGGCGGACGCCTCGGAGCGGCAGCGCAAAGGGCAGGTCGATTCCGAGGAGGACAACGTCGAGTACGCCGATGCGCGCGACCGCGAGCGGCAGCTCATCGCGGGGCACGCCGATGTCGGGCTGCTCGGCCTGGTGACCGTGTCCGCCGACACCGAGGAGGAGCTGCGCAGCGCGTGCGCGGCCGTGGAGACCGCCGCCGTCGGCGCGCTGATCGATCTGCGTCCGCTGACCTGGCAACAGGCCGAGGCGTTCACCGCCGCCGCCCTGCCCCTCGCTCGCACCTGATTCGGGGCACCACCCCCGCTCCGCCACCTTCCGAAGGGCCCTTGCCGTATGCCGTCCGCATTGCAGTACGCCACCGAGGCAGTGGACTTCCACCGGGCTCTCACGGTCCCCCGGGGGCCGGCGGCTGCCGGTCGCACCGAGCTGGACGCCCTCCACGCCCATCTCCTGGCGCTCTACCACCTTCTCGACGCCCACACCGACCGGACCGCCCGCCTCGCGCCCGCCGAGGCCGACCGCCTGCGGGCCTGCCGAATCCGGCTCTGGCAGGCGGCCGAGCACCTCCACGCCGCCTATCACCGTGCACCCCACCCGATGACCGGTCGACCGCCGACCCGGGAGGCCTGCCGTGCCCGTCTCCCGGAGGGTGCGCCCGAGCACACCGTCTGCGGGCGGCACCTGAGCACCGCCCTCACGGTCCGTCGCGACCACACCCCGACCGACCTGCACGACCCGTTGACCGACCGCATCCGACACTGATCCCCGAGGAATTCTCCCCATGTCCTCATCCCCCCGCGCCTCCGCCAGTCCGCTGTTCACCCCGCGCCGCACCGACCGACGCGCCGTACGGGCCACCCGCGACCGGCTCGCCGCCGCCCGCGCCCGGGCCCGGGACGCGGCCCGCCCCGCCCGGCGCCGCACCGAGCGCGGCCCCGACACCGATCTGCGGCCCACCCACCCGGCCTCCGGACGATCGGGACCCGCCTCCGCCCGCGGCGGCCGGCTCGCCCTTCCCGAGCATCGGATGACCACCGCCGTCGCCGCCGGGGCGTACCCGTTCCTGGCCGAGGGCGGCCTGGGCGCCCACGGCATCTACATCGGCCAGGACGTCCACGCCGAGGCCGCCTTCACCTTCGACCCGTTCCAGCTCTACGGACGCCTGGAGGGGTTCACCAACCCCAACGCCGTCGTGGCCGGGGTCATCGGCATGGGCAAGTCCGCGCTGGCGAAGTCCCTGGCTCTCCGGGCGGTGGCCTTCGGTTACAAGATCTATGTCCCGTGCGACCCCAAGGCCGAGTGGAGTGTGGTCGCCGAAGCCCTGGGCGGGCAGACCATCGCCCTCGGCCCCGGCCTACCGGGTCGGTTGAACCCCCTGGACGCGCCGGCGAAACCGGCCGGGATCACCGCGGGCGACTGGGCGACCGAGGTCCGCAAACGGCGCCTGATGCTCCTGGGCAGCCTCGCCCGCACCGTCCTGGGCCGCGACCTCACCCCGATGGAACACACCGCGCTCGACGTCGCGCTCGACGAAGTCGTCATCCTGGCCACGGAGTCCGGGACCACGCCGTTGCTCGGCGATGTCGCCGCGCTCCTGGCCTCCCCCGACCGGCTCGACGCGGCCTCCGGGGAGCCGACCGGTCGGCTCGGCCGAGCTGCCGAGGACCTCGCCCACGCGCTGCGGCGCCTGGTCCACGGCGACCTCGCGGGTCTCTTCGACGCACCCTCCACCGTCGCGTTCGACCCGCAGGCCCCGATGCTGACCATCGACCTGTCCCGACTGGGCAGTACCGGTGACGACACCGGCCTCGTGCTGGCCATGACCTGTGCCTCGGCCTGGATGGAGTCCGCCCTCGCCGACCCCGCGGGTGGGCGGCGCTGGGTCGTCTACGACGAGGCATGGCGGGTCATGCGCCACTTGGCCCTCCTGGAGCGCATGCAGAGCCAGTGGAAACTCTCCCGGGGCATGGGCATCGCCAACGTGATGGTCATTCACCGGCTCTCCGACCTGCTGTCCGCCGGTGACGCCGGCTCCCGGGGACGGGCCCTGGCCGAGGGCCTGTTGAGCGACTGCTCGACGAGGGTCATCTACCGCCAGGAAGCGGACCAGCTCGCCGCCGCCGGAGCCCTGCTCGGCCTGACCGGCGTGGAGACGCAGGCGGTGGCCGCCCTCACCAAAGGGCGCGGGCTGTGGAAGATCGCCGGCCGGTCCTTCATCACCCAGCACCTTCTCCACCCCGTCGAACGCGACCTCTTCGACACCGACGCCCGCATGCACTCCTGACCCGCCCGGGTCCGCTCCGGGCCCCGACCGGTCCGGCAACCCCTTCCCCTCCACCGAAAGCTGACCTCTTGTTCCACCCCATCAGCCTCGCGCTCGGCCGGCACCCCGACCGCCTCACCATCGCCGACAGCCTGCTGCGGGAAGCCGGATTCACCTTCTGCGCACGGCTCGGCCACTACGTCCCGTCCGAGCACGAGAGTCCCCACCTTCAACACCGGCGGTTGACCGCGCTGGCCACGCGCCTCGTGGATCTGGGCTATCCCGTCGCGCACTTCCATCACCGCCCCGTCCACGCCTCCTGCTGCACCCGGCGTCCCCTCCGTTCGTGAGGAGGGGAGGCACACCCGCCATGGCGGTGAAGACGATCCGACCCCTCGAACCGACTCCCCGAACGGCACCCCGACCGCCGTCACCGGGGCGAGATCCCTCCGGCCCCGCTTCCGACCGACCGCCATCACGAAAGGGGACCACCCACCATGTCCACCCCTGACGCACCCGCCTCGTCCCCCACCGGCCCGAAGCCGCTCGGGGACGCGGTCCTGCACCTGACCGCCCGAATGAACGGCTCGGCCACCTACGCCGAGGCCGCCGGCACGTTGGAGGAGGTCATCGACCCGGACAACGGGCTCCTGCCGCGTCTCCACGAGTTCTTCGAGGCCGCGGCCGAGCAGGCGAACGCTTTCGAGGACATCGAGGGCTGGCAGCTCGCCGACCGGTTCACCGACGCTGCCGGGCAGCTCGCCGATCTGTGGGAGGAGCTGGCCGACAGCGCCGACGAACTGCGCGCCCTCGGGCCCTCGGCACCCGGCTGGCAGCCCGGAGCCGCCGTGAGCCGTTCGACCACCGCTCATCGCAGCCCGTCGAGCCCTTGCCCGGAAGCGACGTCCGCCCCCTTGCCTCCCATCGCACGGACCGAACCCCGCCACACCCGCTGATCCCCGGATCCCACCCCTTCGAGAAGGAGCCCATCACCGTGATCACCAGAACCGCGCGTGGTCCCCCATCGCCCTGTTCTCTCCGCCTCTTCGGGACTTCGCCTTGGCCTCACCACACACCGACACCCGCTCCCCCTCGATCACCACCGGCACCGACTTCCTGCTCCACCTGCTCATCGGCGGCACCGCGCTGGTCGTCGGCGGCAGCTCGCTGGCCTGGTTGTTCGGCAACACCGCGAACCTCCTGGTCGGGCACGACCCGTGGGCGGCCTATCGGCCCACCGACGCGCTCCTGTGCCCGGAGGAGCTGTGGCCGAGCCTTCCGGGCACGGCGTTGATCACCGCCTGCCATGTCCTTCCCACCGTCGTACTGCTCGCCGCCGGGGTCGGCGGAGTGAAGTGGTGGCTGCGGCACCGCCGCTCCGGCAGCGGGCTGGCCGGACCCCGGGATCTCGCCGCCCTGTTGCCGCGCCGGTCGGCCGCCCGGGCGATCGACCTGCGGCCCGGTCTCAAGGGCTGCAAACCGAGGCGGGTACCGGCCGATGACCGCGGTGTCCTCCTCGGCTCCCTGAAGCCCGGTGGGGAGGAGGTCCGCT
The DNA here is from genome assembly GCF_014141525.1 of Streptomyces calidiresistens. Taxonomy (GTDB): domain Bacteria; phylum Actinomycetota; class Actinomycetes; order Streptomycetales; family Streptomycetaceae; genus Streptomyces; species Streptomyces calidiresistens. Next base: position 2,659 of record NZ_VKHS01000042.1, on the reverse strand, counting down.
CCAGCTGGGAGGACGTCCTTCTGGCGATCATGGCGCCCCGTTCCGGGAAGACATCCGGTCTGGCGATCCCCGCGATCCTGCGCGCGCCGGGCCCGGTGCTGCTGACCTCCAACAAGGCGGCCAAGGACGCCTTCACCACCACGCTGACCGCGCGTTCCGAGGTGGGGGAGGTGTGGACGCTCGATCCGCAGCAGATCGCCCACACACCACGGACGATGTGGTGGGACATCCTCGCCGATGCCCGCGACCTCGCCGGCGCCCGCAGGCTGGCCGGACACTTCGTCACCGCCTCCGTCAACGAGTCGAGCGCGAACGACTTCTGGTCCACGGCCGCCGCCAACACCCTCACCGCTCTGTTCCTGGCCGCGTCCACCAGCGGACGCCCGATCACCGACGTGCTGTCCTGGCTCGCTTCCCCGGCCGATCGCACACCGGTCGACCTACTGCACGACGCCGGCCTGGAGTCGGTCGCCGCCCAGCTCCACGGCACGGTCGCCGGTGCTGTCGAAACGCGGGACGGCATCTTCGAAACCGCCCGCCAGTACGCCGCCTGCCTCCTGGACCCCGGGATCGCCGCCTGGGTCACCCCGCCGAAGAGCATGCGGAAGGTGAGGGAGTTCCGGCCGCAGGAGTTCGCGACCGGACGGGACACCCTCTTCCTGCTCTCCAAGGACGGCGGTGGGTCCGCGTCGGCGATCATCGCCGCGGCGGCGGACGCCGTGATGCGTGCCGCCGTCATCCAGGCCGAACGTCGCGGCGGGCGGCTCGATCCACCCCTCTTGGCGATCCTGGACGAGGCCGCGAACGTCTGCAAGATCCAGGATTTGCCCGACCTCTACTCCCACCTCGGGTCCCGGGGCGTCATCCCCGTCACCATCCTCCAGTCCTATCGGCAGGGCGTGCGGGTGTGGGGTGAGGCCGGGATGGACGCCCTGTGGTCCGCGGCCACGATCAAACTGATCGGCTCCGGTGTCGATGACGCGGACTTCGCGGACAAGTTGTCGCGGCTGGTGGGCGACCACGACGTGCGCACCCTGTCGGTGTCCTCCAGCAGCTCGGGGAAGTCGAGTTCGGTCTCGATGCGGCAGCAGCGCGTCCTGGCCGCCGACGCGATCCGCGCCCTTCCCAAGGGCTCGGCGCTGCTGCTGGCCACCGGCGTACGCCCGGCGCTTCTCGACCTCAGGCCCTGGTACCGGCAGCCGGACGCCGCCCGGCACAGCGCGGCCTCCGCCCGCGCGACCGCCGAGATCACCGAACGCGCCCTGCGCAAGTCGCCGCGGCACGGCGACTTCGGGACCGTCGCGTGACCGCGCACCGCGTGCCGATCGCCCCTGTGCCCGGCGTGCCGGCGACACGAGCCGGTGCCGGCCGGTGGCCGACGAGCACGACCGGGGCGAGGCGTCTCGCCGACTCAGGGCTGTGTGACGAGCCGGGCCGGGCCGCAGGGGCGCCGACGCCGGTGAACCGAGCGGTGGCCGTACCCGGCTCCGGAACCGGAGGACGCCCGTGATGCCGCTGATCCGCGCCGAGCAGGCCGTTCTCGGGGCAGTTCTCCTCGAACCGAGGCAACTGGAGTCCCTCGATGGCTGGTTGCGGCCCACCCACTTCCTCCACCACGACCACGCGACCCTCTACCAGGTCCTGCTCGACGCGCGTGCCCAACAGCGCCCCGGGGCGCTGACCGCGCCGGGAGAGCCGGTGCCGCTGGAGTGGGTCACGGACGCGGTCACCCGAGCGCGCCGGACCGCCCCCGGCGTGACCACGGCCCGGGTCTTCGGGTTCGTCTCCTCCTGTCCCCATCCCCGGCATGCCCCGCTGTACGGCCGGATGGTGCTGGAGGGGGCGATCCATCGGAAGGTCACCGAGCACGCCACCCGGCTGCACCGGGCCGCCCTTTCCGACACCGCCAACGCCGACCACCGGGACACCGGGCACCACCTCGGCGTCCTCACCGGCGCGCTGAAGGATCTCGCGAAGGTCTGGGGTACCGACCCCCGGCCCACTCCCCCACCGGCCGAGCTGACCGCGCGACCGGCCACGCCACCCCCGACCGGCCCGGAACAGCTCGCCGACGAGGAATGGCTGCTGGCCTGTCTGACCGCCGACCCGACCGGACTGGACGGCATCGAGAACTGGCTCGCGCCGGAAGACTTCGTCGAGGTCGACCACCAGCGGATCTACCGCTGCCTCACCGCGCTGCACCATCGCGGCGAGCCGATCGACCAGCTCACCGTGCTCTGGGAGGCCCAACGCCGCGGTTACCTCTCCGAGGATGCCGGCCCCGGGCTGACCGGCGACCGCGTCCTGCGGGTGTGCGCGGTAGGCGGCGTGGCTACCTCCGCCGCCTACCACGGGCGTCAGCAGGTGCGCACCGCGTTCGTGCGGAACGCCGGCCGGGCCGCCGGGTGGATACGCCACCTCGCCACCGAGCACACCCTCCCCCCGGGGCAGCTGATCGGCTACTCGCTCCACACCCTTCTCCCCGTTGAGGACACGTTCCGGCGTTGGCGCACAGCCGGTGGTGAACCGCCCGACCGGTCGCCCACCCCGTCCCGCGTCGACCCCGGGGCGCCCGGGCTCCCCGGCTCCGACCTGACCGCCGCGGCCCGTGCGCGCAGTCCGCACCCCCGTCCCGCCACCGCCGGGTCCTCTCCCGAGC
>NZ_VKHS01000419.1 GCF_014141525.1 Streptomyces calidiresistens | reverse complement strand
CAGGGCCCGGGCATCCTGGGCGCCGTCGCCGGCGTCGGGTCACCTCCGCTCGCGCGGAGAGCAGGGCCGCGGCGTCCCGTCGAGCGGCGGTGTCTGACGGGTCACCTCCGCTCGCGCGGAGAGCAGGGCCCGGGCATCCTGGGCGCCGTCGCCGGCGTCGGGTCACCTCCGCTCGCGCGGAGAGCAGGGCCGCGGCGTCCCGTCGAGCGGCGGTGTCTGACGGGTCACCTCCGCTCGCGCGGAGAGCAGGACTCCCTCGCGGCGGTCACCCCGGAGATATCGCCACCCGGGTCACCTCCGCTCGCGCGGAGAGCAGGTCATTGTTCCTCCCCTCTCGGTTATCGCGCGGGGGTCACCTCCGCTCGCGCGGAGAGCAGTCAGCGGCTCCCCAGGTGTGCTCGACGACGATCGGGTCACCTCCGCTCGCGCGGAGAGCAGGTCCACGTGAGACGGCGGATCGTCCGGTCTGGGGGGTCACCTCCGCTCGCGCGGAGAGCAGGGCCGGATCCGGTCCGGGTCGTCCATCGGGCTCGGGTCACCTCCGCTCGCGCGGAGAGCAGGTGCTCGCGGTGCGGCTACGACACCCCAGGCGCGGGTCACCTCCGCTCGCGCGGAGAGCAGTCGGTCTCCGAGAGGCCGTGGAATCCGGCATCAGGGTCACCTCCGCTCGCGCGGAGAGCAGAGCTGTGGATAAACCGCAGCGTGAAAGCGGTACGGGTCACCTCCGCTCGCGCGGAGAGCAGGTGAGCCCGATCGTGCGCATGCTGGCATCCGTCGGGTCACCTCCGCTCGCGCGGAGAGCAGTCCTCGGCCGACGGCGAGGGGATCACGTACAGCGGGTCACCTCCGCTCGCGCGGAGAGCAGGCGAGACGCACATCCGCCCCGGCCGGATGGTGCGGGTCACCTCCGCTCGCGCGGAGAGCAGGTTCTGGCGTCCCCTCCACGGGGGCGATCCCACGGGTCACCTCCGCTCGCGCGGAGAGCAGGCCTACCTGGACTCCGGGCGGGACGAGAACGGCGGGTCACCTCCGCTCGCGCGGAGAGCAGCTCTGCTGAGCCTTCATGCGCATGGCCATGCGCGGGTCACCTCCGCTCGCGCGGAGAGCAGGGCCCTGCCGCCCCACCCGAGCAGCCCTTCGGAGGGTCACCTCCGCTCGCGCGGAGAGCAGGCCCACCCGGTGAGTCGCGCCACCGCGCGCAGAGGGTCACCTCCGCTCGCGCGGAGAGCAGCCCGCCCGGCTGCGCGGCCGCTCCGGCGAGGTCGGGTCACCTCCGCTCGCGCGGAGAGCAGCTCGGGATCCTGCGGCCCCTCTGATCTGACCGCGGGTCACCTCCGCTCGCGCGGAGAGCAGTGCTGCGCGGTGTGCCACACCTGCGGGTACAGCGGGTCACCTCCGCTCGCGCGGAGAGCAGGGTCGCATCGGATGGGGATCGTCGGGCCGCCCCGGGTCACCTCCGCTCGCGCGGAGAGCAGGACCCCCGATCACCCCGTCCAGCGCCGTGGACTGGGTCACCTCCGCTCGCGCGGAGAGCAGGCGGGCGACGTACTCGCGGGTGAAGCCGGAGGCGGGTCACCTCCGCTCGCGCGGAGAGCAGACTTCCTGACCTGCAACGTTATGGAGGGTTTACAATTTCTTTACCCACCATGGCGCCACCCAGAGCACCGATGCAATAGCAGAAAGTTCCCTCACTCACGGAGGCAGCTTATCCCTCGGCCGCACGTTCGAACCCGACCGAGAGGCCCTCGGTTCAGTAGCCGGATGAACTCTATCGACGCCGCTTCATGGTGGACATCGAATCGGCGAGTGCAGAAGTCTGGGGTGCGCGGAGCTGGATACGAAAAAGAGCCGGAGCCCCAGGGCGGTCCTGGAAGTTGCCATGCCCAGCTCTACCCAGAGTGTCAGAATCGCGAATCCTGTAGGTATTTACCGGGTCAATTTCATAGAGCTCGAAGTGGGCCTGCCGTGCTGCATGTCGGACAGAGTGACCGTGCCCCTCAGGGTGGAGCGGGCCGCGGGCCACGTCGCTGATTCCCAGAGGGAAGCGCGGCAGAGGGAAGAACTCCGGGTGGTAGAGGGCCTATCAGGTGCATGTCCGGACGGGTGAGCCGGTAGGCAGCGGTCTCGGTCAGTTCGGCGTACGACAGCCAGGACTCCGGCGTCTCCAGCCTCACGTGCCCCGTGGTCCAGTTCGGCCAATGGCCGGAGGTGTGCTCGGCCCCGGACAGGTCGGCGGCGACCCACCCGCCCTTCGGCCGTTCCAGAAACAACAGGAGCCGATCCAGGGTGTTGGTGACCCTCACCCGCCCCACCTCACCGTGCAGGTGGGCCTCCAGGCGGGTCCGGAGGTTGTTGGGCGAATGAGCAGGGGCGCGAGGGCGGTTCCGTCCGGGCCGGTCAGCGGGCGGCTGGGGTGCGTGGTGGCGACGGCGGGGGCCAGGCGGTCGAGCGCCGCAGTGGTGGTGGCGGCCATGCGGAAGGTCCTTCCGGGCAGGGCTTACCAGCCCCTGGGGTGAGGAGGTCCCCGGGGGTGGGCGGGCGGTATTGGGTATGCGGTCAGGTGGCGCGGGACGGCGCCGGCGCGGGGGCGACTCCCCGGGCTCCGGTGTGGGCTCGGCACCAGGCGGCCAGATCTGCAGGGGTAGCCAGAATCCGGTCCGGCCCGGCGGCGGCGAGGTCCTCGCGGCTCGCGTAGCCGTACGCGACGGCGATCGCGCTCAGACCGGCGGCGTGGGCGTGGCGGACATCGCTGCCGGTGTCGCCGACGTAGGCGCCCGCCCCGTACCGGGTGCGCAGGTCGCGGAGCCTGTCGGTTTTGCTGCCCGGCTCGTCGCGGGAGAGCAGGATGCGGGGCATCGCCTTCTCGGTGAGGTCACGGGCGAGCAGGGTGCGGACGGTGGTGTGGTGGCTTCCGGTGACCACCGCGTATCCCGGCCCGGCGGCCAGGCCGGCCAGCGGACCGATCAGTTCCGGGAGGAGGCCGTGCGGCTCGTCGGCGGCGGCCCGGGCCGTCAGCTCGGCGTGCCGTTTACAGAACCGCTCGGCGACCTCGAAGTCGACCCACCGGGTCAGCGAGGCCGAAAGCACGCCCCGGTAGACGAGCGGCAGGTCGCCGGGCCCGGCCAGGTCGGGCAGCGCCCCCAGTTCCATCTCCGTTCGGGCCTGCCGGTAGCAGCGCCAGGCCCGTTCGCGCGAGTCGTGCAGGACACCGTCGAAGTCGAACACCAGCATCGCCATCAGCCGGCCTTGCCCAGAGACACGAGGGGCACGCCGCACCAGCCGAGGAGGTCGGGGCGGGGCAGCGCCCCGGCGAGCTCCTCCAGCGCGGGACGGACCCGGGACCAGGCCGAGGGGCCGTCCACCGGGGCGAGCAGCAGCACCTGCCGCTCGCGCACGGGGTGGAACCGGCCCTCGGCCCACCGTGCGACGGCTTTCAGCGTCATCTCCCTCTCCTCGTCCTCCGGGCCCGGCCCGGTCTCGGGAGCCGGGGTGCCGCCGAAGGGCAACCGGGGCTGCACCAGCGCTCCGGGCGGCTGCGCCCACCGGTGCACAACCCTCGGTGCAGCCGCCTCCCGGCCGGCCCCCGTGTCGTTCAGGGCGTGCTGGAGGAGCCCGGCCGCTTCGGACATGCCGCGCTGGAGTCGGTACGCCTCCACGGCGGTCTCGGCCGCGCGCTGGGGGTTGTAGGTGCGCGGGAGCTGCTCGCCGCGGGCCGTCCCGTGGCAGAGCAGGGCCGCAGCGAGCGCCGCGTGCCAGGACCGGCCGCCCGGCAGGCGCCGGGCGAGGGCCCGGGCGACGGTTTCCAGGCCGCTGCCGAAGGTGACGGTGAGCGCCGCGAGGTCGAGCAGCGGGGTGAGCAGCTCGTTGTCGCGGCGGTAGGCGTGGGCGAGGTGGCCGATCTTGCGCAGGCGTCCGGCGCCGTCGAGGAACCACTTCTCCGCCTCGCATCGGTTGTCCGGCAGCGCGGAGGGCAGCGCGGACAGCAGATGGCGCAGCCGCACAGCAGTCCCGGGATTGTCCTCGCCGAGTACGGCCCGGGCCACCGTGCCGAGGACCGCGGGCATCGGCGTGCCGCGCCCGCCCGGCTCCACCGGCAGCTGTCGGGCGCGGGCGAGGACGTAGTCCACCGCCTCCTCCAGCCGGTGCGGCGACGGCTTCGGCCCGAGCGGAGCGGCGGGGGTGAGGTCCTCGCTGATCACGAGGGCGGGTGCCACGGCGAGCGTGGCCGGGGGAACGGGACTGCGCACGCCGGTGGCCGCGGCGCGGGCCGCGTCACCGAAGATTCCCGGCGGCACCCAGCCCGCCACCGCGTGCCGGGTGCCCTCCGGCGTGCGCAGCCGCACGGCGGCCTTGGCCGGGGAGCGGCGCCGCACGCCCGGCCACGGGGCCAGCGCGGAGTTCTCCCGCCCCGACACGAGACCGTCCACCGTCGGCGGCCGGGGAACGCCCTGCCAGTCGGCCTCGGCCGCCAGGTAGGCGGACAGGACGCCCGGCTCCAGTCGGCGGGTGGACTGCCACTGCTCACGCGGCAGGATGGTGACCGCGACCCCGGCCTCCCGCAGTCCCTGGACATCACCGGCAGCGAACACCGGCACCAGTACTTCGGCCCCGGCCGGGCCGGGCACCTCCCGGGCGAGCGAGCGCAGCGTCCGGCCGGTCAGCGGCGGGTCGTCCACCAGCAACACCCGCCGGTCCCCTACCTCCGGCCGCTCGCCGGGCCGCACGCTCGTCAACCGCACATCCACGCCCGCAACCTCCAACTGGGTGGCGACCAGCGGCGCCAGATACGCCCCGCCGGTGCGCACCCCCGCCACAAGGAC
>NZ_VKHS01000418.1 GCF_014141525.1 Streptomyces calidiresistens | reverse complement strand
CCGACCAGGGAACGCAGCTCCTGCGGCACGTCGTCCAGCACGGGGGCCTCGTACACCACCCGGTAGAGCAGGGAGGGGGTGCTCGGCTTCTCCCCCCGGCGTTCGAAGGGGCCGTGCCCGGTGGCCGGGTCGGTGGGGGAGCCGCAGAGCCGCTCGGCCTCCTCGGCCCGGCGCGCCAACTCGGCGCGCAGGTCCTCCGGCAGCCGTTCGGACCACCGGCCGGGGTGGTCCAGGCCGAAGGCGGTGGGGTCGGCGACCAGGTCGGCGGCCCGCGGCCGGTCCGCCGGATCCTTGGCGAGCAGCCGTCCGACCAGGGAACGCAGCTCCTGCGGCACGTCGTCCAGCACGGGGGCCTCGTACACCACCCGGTAGAGCAGGGAGGGGGTGCTCGGCTTCTCCCCCCGGCGTTCGAAGGGGCCGTGCCCGGTGGCCGCGTGGACCAGCACGGCACCGAGGGCGAAGAGGTCCACGGCCGGGCCGAGCGGGGCGGTGCCCTCGATCTGTTCCGGGGCCATGTAGCCGGGGGAACCGACCACGCCACCGGTACGGGTCAACGAGGGGTCCTCGGCGGCGCGGGCGATGCCGAAGTCGATGAGTTGCGGACGCCGGGCGGCGAGCAGCACGTTGGACGGCTTGAGGTCGCGGTGCACCAGGCCGGCGGCGTGCACCGCGGCCAGGGCCCCGGCCAGTTCCCCGGCGATCTCCCGCACGACGGGCAGCGGCAACGGACCGGCGGCGAGGACCCGGTCCTCGATCGAGGGGGCGGGCACGTACTCGGTGGCCAGCCACAGCGGGCCCGGCGTCTCCCCACCGCCGCGGCTCCAGTCCACGACCGGGACGGTCCACGGGCTGCGCACCCGGTCGGCGTGCCGGATCTCCCGTTCGAAGCGCCGGCGGAAACCCTCGTCGCGGGTGTGGCGGGCCAGGATGGTCTTCAGGGCGAGGGGGCGCCCGCCGGGAGTGCGGGCGAGATAGACGCGCCCCATGCCACCGGCCCCGAGCCGGCGCAGCAGTCGGTAGCCGCCGATGTCCTTCGGGTCGTCCGCGTGCAGTGGTTCCACGTGCTCTCCCGGTGCCGTCGCCTGCGCGAGCAGCGTAGGACGAGGGGACGGGCGGTGGTGGGGACGAAGGGGAACCGTTGCCGCGTGCGGACCGCTTTGTGACGATCGGGGAGCGCGCGTTCGCCGCCCCGGTGGCCGGGTGGCCCCGTCCGGGGTGTCGCGAGAGCGCCGGCCCGGGGGTCGGGGGAGGGTCTGATGATTCGTCACATGTGCCGTGTCGATACCAAGTTGAGTCCGGCTGGATCCACCATCGGTCTGGCGCGGGGTAACCGGGTGGTGTGAGGATGGATGAGGCACGACGGACCGCCTCCCGCCGGGGTGTGCGTCGAGGCCGCCCGTACCCCGAAGCGTGTGCACCCGCCCTCCGTCGGAACGAGGGCCGGCGCCGACTTCGTGTGCCCGCCGCCGGACGGCGCCCCGCACCCTCCCCCCGGGGGTGCGCCCGCGCCGGGCGGGCCCGTGCGGGACGGTGCGCGGCGGGTCCGTCGTGGTGCGCGCCGACGCACGCCGTCGACGCGGAACAGGGCGAGACGGACGCGGCAGGGGTGACGGATGTGAACGGAGCGGTGAGGGCTCGACCGGGGTCGCTGATACCCCCGCCCCGCCCGGGGAACGACGGGGAACGGGCGATCCAACAGCGCCTGGGCACCACCGAACGGGCCGAGCGCTTCTACACCGACGAACTGCGCGACCACCTCGACGCCGGGCTGCGGGCCCTCCTCTCCCGCCAGCGGGTCTTCTTCCTGGCGACGGCCGATCGCGAGGGGGCGTGCGACTGCTCCATCCGATCCGGGGCGCCGGGTTTCCTCCGCGCCCCCGACGACCGCACCCTGCTGTTCCCGGTCGGGACGGGCCGGGGCGTGCACGCCTCGGTGGGGAACATCACCGAGAACCCCCGGGCGGGCCTGCTGGTGATCGACGCCGACGGCGCGCACGGCCCGGCCGGCACCGGGGTGCGGATCAACGGGCGGGCCCGGGTCCTGCTCCCCGAACAGATGCGGTTGCAGTTCCCCGACCTGATGGTGGCGGACGCCGCGGCCCCCCTGTGGGTGCGGCTCGACGTGGAGGAGGTCTTCCGGTACGCGCCGGAGACCCCCGACGCGCCCGACGGACTGGTGCTGCGGATCGGCCCGGCCGCCCCGTTGCCGGCGCCGGAGCGCCCCGCCGGGGGCGCGCCCGCCGGGGACACGGCGGGCGACGGGGCCGGGGAGCGGGCTCCCGCCCCCGCGCACCCGGGGCCGCTGCCGGTGCGCTCCCCCGGTTCGCACGGCCGGGTGCGCGCCGCCGCCGTGTCCCCCTCGGGGCGGGGCGGTCGGACCGGTCCCCGCCCCTCCCCGGCGCCCGGCACGCCCGGGGCCGGGGCCCCCGGGCCGGTCGGTGACGTCCCGCACGACGGGGTCGGGGGGCCCGTGTCGGGCGGGGCGGAACTCACGGTGGCCCGGGCCGGGGCCGTGGGGGCGGCCCGCACCGGGCAGTTCTTCGGCGCCGCCCGGGAGGCCCGGGACCGTCCCCCGCGCACCGACCTCCCGGGGCCCGTGGGCGACCCCGGCCCCGGGCCCGGCCCCGGAGCCGGTCCGCCGGTGCCGCCGACCTCCGCGGCCTGGCGCGCGGAGGCGGCACGGTGGGTGGCCGAGGCCGAACGGCGCGGGGAACGCCACGGCTACCCGTCCCGCCCCGGCCCCGCCGCCTGGTTCGCCGCCCGGCGCTGAGCCGGGCGCGGCGGGGCCGCTCAGCGCAGGTCCGGGGCGAGCAGGGAGAGGACGCCGGGGATGTTCCGCACCAGGTACCGGTAGAGCGACTCCGGCACCAGGTTCACGGAGGAGAGCCCGGCCCGGGTGAACGGCAGCCGCACCGTCTCGTACTCGCCGCACGGCTCCTCCACCTCGGGTCCGTGCCGCAGCGACGGGTCGATGGAGGTGGGTCGGCAGACGAAGAAGTGCTGCACCTTCACCGGCCGCGGGCCGTCCGTCCGGGGGGCGTGGTGCCCGTCGGCGGGGCCGACCGGCACGGTGTCCACGAAGGCCGGGACCACGTCGGTGACCTTGGCGCCCAGCTCCTCCAACATCTCGCGGTGCAGGGCGTCCAGCACCGTCGCGTCCCCCGGTTCCACGCCGCCGCCCGGGGTGATCCAGTACGGCGCCGTGCCCGGCTTGGTCCGCTTGATGACGATCATCTCGGGGACGGGGGGCACGCCCCCGCGCCCGACGGGCCCGGTGTCCAGGAGGATCGCCCGGGCGGTGCGCTTGACCACGGGTGGTGCGTCGGTCATGGGAGGGATTTCGCCGGCGCGGGCCCGCACCAAACCTCCCCGGCGCCGATCCGTCGCCGTCCCGCCGTCCCGTCGTGGTTCCCGCCGCCCCGAACGGACCGGACCGCGCGCCGGTGGGCGGCGGGTGTCAGGCGCCCCGGCGTGCGACCTCCAGGGCCCGCCGCACGTCCGCGACCAGATCGGCCGGGTCCTCCACCCCCATCGACATCCGCACGAAGCCCTCGGCCACCGCGTCGGCCGACGCGCCGTCCGGGGTCGTCCACCGACCCCGCCGCTCGGCGGTGGAGCGCACCCCGCCGAAGCTGGTGGCCTCCTCCACGATCCGCGACGCGCCCAGGAACCGCTCCGCGAACCCCCGGTCGGGGAGGGTGAAGCCGATCACGCAGCCGAACCGCCGCATCTGCCGCGCCGCGAGGTCGTGCGCCGGGTCCCCGGGCAGCCCCGGGTACCGCACGCCGGTCACGTCCCCGCGGGTCGCGGCCTCGTCCAGGAGCGCCTCGGCCACCGCCAGGGCGTTGCCCTGCTGGCGGGAGGTGCGCAGTTCCAGCGTGGCCAGGCCGCGGTGGACCAGCCACGCCTCCACGGGGCCGGGGATGGCGCCGACGATCTTGCGCCATCCCACCACCCGCTCGACCACCGAGGCGTCCCGGGCGGCGACGTAGCCCAGCAGCACGTCCCCGTGGCCGTTGAGGGCCTTGGTGCCGCTGGCCACCGACAGGTCGGCGCCCAGTTCCAGCGGGCGCTGGCCCAGCGGCGTGGCCAGGGTGTTGTCCACCGCCACCAGCGCGCCCCGGGCGTGCGCCGCCGCCGCCAGCTCCCGCACGTCACAGACGTCCAGGCCGGGGTTGGAGGGTGTCTCCAGCCACAGCATCCGCAGTCCGGTCGCGGACTCCACGACGCGCAGCGCCTCCGGCCCCGGCGTGGGGACGGTCAGTACCCTCACGCCGCCCGCCTCCAGCCGCTCCCGCACCCGCTGCAGCAGGTTGTAGCCGTCGGCCGGGAGGATCACGGTGTCGCCGGGGCCGGTGAGGGAGAGCAGCGCGGCGGAGATGGCCGCCATGCCGGAGCCGAAGACCACCGCCCGGGCGTCGCCGGACGGGTCCTCCAGCTCGGCGAGGGCCCGCTCCAGCGCGGTCCAGGTCGGGTTGGAGTCCCGACCGTAGGCGTAGGGGGCGCCGGCCGGGTCGCCCGGCAGGTGGTAGTGGGCGGCGAGCACGGGGCCGGGCAGCGGCTCCCGGTACGGCTCGGCCTCCGGCAGGCCCGCGTGCACGGCCCGGGTGGCCTCGCCGGTGGGCACCGCGTCCGTCGCCGCGTTCCGCCCCATCGGGTCCCCGCCGTTCCCGGTCATCCGCTTCCCGCCTCTCTCGCCGCGTCCCCCGGCCGTCCGTGGGGGCGCCCGTGGTGCCTCGTGGGGCCGGGGCTCACCCGGCCGGAACGGGACGTGTCACCGTCCCGCACAGCGCACGGTAACCCCCGCCGGGCGGGGCGGCGCGCGAGGGGGCGTGCGGGAGG
>NZ_VKHS01000417.1 GCF_014141525.1 Streptomyces calidiresistens | reverse complement strand
ACCCCTGCGCAGGGGTGCGGGCCCGCCGCCGTGTCCCCGGGGCGTCCCCGGGCGTCCCCGGGTCCCCGGGGTCAGGCGGGGTCGGGGCGCAGCCGCTCGGCCAATTCCCCGGGGTCGGTGGTGGGGGCGGAGCAGACGAAGTTCCGGCACACGTACGCCGTGGCCCGTCCCCCACGCAGCGGGCGGTCGCGCAGCAGGGGCGTGGCTCCCGTGTCGTCGGGCTCGCCGACCGCCACCGCCGCGCCCGGCGCCGTGGAGCGCAACGCCACCCGGTGCAGTTCGGCGCGGAGCGGGTCCCCGGGCGGGCCCACCACGGCCACCTCGCGCGGGCCGTCCAGCGCCGCCTCGGCCACGGCCAGCCCCCACCCGGCGAAGCGGGGCGCCCGGGGTGCCAGGGCCGTGACGATCCCCAGGGCCCGTTCGGCCGCCTCCCGGTAACGGGGCTCGCCGGTGTGGGCGGCATGGGTCAGCAGCGCTCCGGTGGCGGCCGTCCACCCGGAGGGGGTGGCGCCGTCCGTGGGGTCCTGCGGGCGCCGGATCAGGCGCTCGGCGTCGTCGGCCGTGTCGTGGAGCGAGCCGTCGGCGTCCCGGAAACGGGTGAGGACCACCTCCAGGAGGGTGCCGGCCAGGTCTAGCCAGGCGCTCTCCCCCGTCACGGCGTACAGGGCGTGGAAGCCCTCGGCCACGTCCGCGTAGTCCTCCAACACGCCGGCTCCGCGCCCCGGCTCGCCCCCCAGCGAGGTGCGGGTCAGCCGGCCGTCGGCGTCCATGTGCCGGCCGACCAGCAGGTCGGCGGCGCGCTCCGCGGCCTCCACGAGGTCCGGCCGGTCGAAGCAGACCCCCGCCTCGGCGAGGGCGGCGATCGCCAGGCCGTTCCAGGCGGCGACGACCTTGTCGTCCCGCCCCGGGCGCGGCCGGCGGTCGCGGGCGGCCAGCAGCCGGCGGCGCACCTCGACGGGGAGGGCCTCGGCGGGGTCCTCCCCCTCCGCGCCCTCCCCGGTCCCGTCCCGGGGGGCCGGGGGCAGGCGGAGCACCGAGCGCCCCTCCTCGAAGGTGCCCTCCTCCGTGACGCCCAGCAGGTCGAGGGCGGCGGTGACGGTCTCCTCGTCGATTCCGTCCAGGGCCTCGCGGACCTCGGCCGGGGTCCACGCGTAGTAGGCGCCCTCGACGTGCGGCCCGTCCGGGTCGGCCGGGTCGGCGCTGTCGGCGTCCAGCGCGGAGGCGAAACCCCCCTCGGGGGTGCGTAGCTCGCGGATCATGAAGTCGGCGGTGTCCAGGGCGACCCGGCGGGCCCGGGATGTGCCGTCCGCCCGCCACAGATGGGTGTACACCCGGCACAGCAGGGCGTTGTCGTAGAGCATCTTCTCGAAGTGCGGGACCGTCCATTCCGCGTCCACCGAGTAGCGGGCGAATCCCCCGCCGAGCTGGTCGTGGATGCCGCCGCGTGCCATCGCGTCACAGGTGCGGCGCACCATCTCCAGCGCGCCGTCGGCGCCGGTACGGGCGTGGTGGCGCAGCAGGAACTCCAGCACCATGGAGGGCGGGAACTTCGGCGCGCCGCCGAAGCCGCCGCGCGCGGCGTCGAACTCCCGGCTCAGTTGGAGCAGCGCCGCCGCCTGCTCGGCAGGCCCCGGCGGCGGGGGGAAGTCGCGCGGACCCTGCCGGCCGGCCAGGTCCCGGGCGATGCGCCCGGCGACGTTCCCCACCTCCTCGCGGCGCTCGGTCCAGGCGGTGTGCACGCCCTCCAGCAGTTGCCGGAAGGACGGCATGCCGTGGCGCGGCTCGGGGGGAAAGTAGGTGCCGAAGTAGAAGGGCTCGCCCTCGGCGTTCATGAAGACGGTCATCGGCCAGCCGCCCTGCCCGGTGGCGGCCTGCACGGCGTCCATGTAGACGGAGTCCACGTCGGGCCGCTCCTCGCGGTCCACCTTGATCGCCACGAAGCGGTCGTTGAGGTAGGCGGCGACGTCCGGATCGGCGAAGGACTCGCGAGCCATCACATGACACCAATGACACGAGGAGTAGCCGACCGACAACAGAACGGGAAGGTCGCGGCGGCGGGCCTCCTCGAAGGCCTCGGGCGACCACGGCCACCAGTCCACCGGGTTGTCGGCGTGCTGCAGGAGGTAGGGCGAGGTCTCTTCGGCGAGTCGGTTGGCCATGGGCCCATCCTGCCGGAGACCGGGGGCGGCGGCTCGACGGCGGGTCGGGGGCGGTGGGGGATTTCCCGACACCCGGAGGCCACCGGGCGTCGGACCGGGCCGACGCCCGGTGACGGGCTCAGGACTGGTAGGGCTTGGCGTCCATGACCTTGACCATGGCGATCTTGCCGTTCGGCAACTCGTACCGGGCCTCCTGACCGGCTCGCTTGCCGGTCACCGCGCCGCCGAGGGGCGACTGCGGGGAGTACGTCTCGATGTCGGAGGTCGCGAACTCCCGGGACGCCAGGAGGAAGGTCATCGTGTCGTCCTCGTCGCCGTCGAAGGCGATGGTGACGACCATGCCGGGGGCGACCACGCCGGTGTCCGCGGGGGCCTCGCCCACCTTGGCGGTCCGCAGCAGGTGTTCCAGTTGGCGCACGCGCGCCTCCTGCTTGCCCTGCTCCTCCTTGGCCGCGTGGTATCCCGCGTTCTCCTTGAGGTCGCCCTCCTCGCGGGCGGCCTCGATCTTCTTGGCGATCTCGGTGCGTGCGGGACCCGACAGGTACTCCAACTCGGCCTTGAGCTGGTCGTACGCCTCCTGGGTCAACCAGGTGACGCTTTCGCTGGTCTGGGTCACAAGTAGCTCCTAGGAACTTTCGGCGGAATACAAACAAGGCCCGACCCGGAAGGCGGTGACGCCCCGGGTGGGCGAAACATCAATCGTACCGAAGGGCGATCGAGTCGCCCTGGAATTACCCTCCGGCGTCGCCGGCAAACCGGCAACCGGTTATTCGACGTCGGGTCGTGATCCGTTCGCCCGCCCGTCGCACGGGGCCGATCGGCGCCGGGTCGGGGCCCGGGACACCGCCGGTCTCACCCTCCGGGGTGACCCCGGGTCCGCCGGGTGCCGGATGCCCGCGGATCGCGGCGGGCGCCGGCGCCCCGGCGGCGGGGTCGGTCGCCCGGGGCGTCCCGGCCGGCCGACGGCTTCCCGCCCGGGCGTGTCGGAACGGTCCGATCCGGCCACGCTCCCACCCGGGAGGGTGAGACGTGGGCGACGCGGGTGCCCGGCCACCGGCGGACGGGCATCCGGGGGGCCGCCCGGGCGACCGGGCCGGTGAGGGGCCCGGTCGGGGGGCCGGCGGCTCGCTCCCGGGTCGCCGGCGGGTCCGCCGACGGGCCGTCGCCGACCGCCGCTTTCCCGCCAACCCCCCGGTACGGCGGGGGTGTTCGCGTCCACCGTGTCACCACCGGATGAAGCGCGGCGGAACGGTGTCACGGGCATGTGAATTACGGGTTCATGACTTCCGACCCTCTTGCGCGATTCCTGTGACGGGGCGAATCTTTTCCCCGGCGGGACGTCCGGCACCCCGGACGCCACCGGGATCGCTTTGTCATGCCCATGCCCCAGATGGGTACCCGGGCCCGCCACCCCGGGCACCAGGCACCACCCGCCCGTCCCCCCACTCGCGCACCACGCTGAGGAAGGACCCTCGATGTCAGTGCCGCGCACCCCCCTGAGCCGTTCCGGATTGCGTCTGACCGTGACCGGAGCCGCCGTCCTCGCCCTCGGTCTGGGCATCCTGCCCGCCGTCTCGCACGCCGCGGCGGCCGAGGAACCGGTCGGCGTCATCCTCAACGCCGACGCCCCCGAGGCCGTCGAGGGCAGCTACATCGTCATCTTCAAGGACGACGTGGAGGCCGGATCCGCCGAGGCCGAGAAGCTCGCCGAGGACTTCGACGCCGAGATCACCAGCACCTGGGAATCGGTGCTCAACGGCGTCGCGATCGAGGCCGACGAGGCGGACGCCGCGAAGCTCGCCGCCCACCCGGCCGTCGAGGCCGTGGTCCAGGACGAGGTCGTCCACACCACCGCCACCCAGGTCAACCCGCCCTCCTGGGGCCTGGACCGCATCGACCAGCCGGCCCTCCCGCTGAACAACTCGTACACCTATCCCGACCAGGCCGGCGCCGGGGTCACCATCTACATCGTGGACACCGGCATCCGGTACACCCACAACGACTTCGGCGGTCGGGCACGCTTCGGCTACGACGCCTTCGGCGGCAACGGCTCCGACGGCAACGGCCACGGCACCCACGTCGCCGGGACCGCCGCCGGCACCGCGTACGGCGTCGCCAAGCGGGCCGACCTGGTCAGCGTGAAGGTCCTCAACAACTCCGGCTCCGGCACCGTCCAGTCGGTGGTCAACGGCATCAACTGGATCACCCGCAACGCCTCCGGCCCGTCGGTCGCCAACATGAGCCTGGGCGGCGGCGCCAACAGCGTCATCGACCAGGCCGTGCGCGACTCCATCGCCTCCGGCGTCACCTACGTCGTCGCCGCCGGCAACAGCAACGCCAACGCCGGCAACTCCTCGCCCGCCCGGGTCACCCAGGCCATCACGGTCGCCGCGAGCACCAGCTCCGACAGCCGCGCCTCCTTCTCCAACTACGGCTCGGTCGTCGACATCTTCGCCCCCGGCCAGAGCATCGCGGCCCCCTGGCACACCTCCAACACCGCGGTGAACACCATCTCCGGCACCTCGATGGCCGCCCCGCACGTCGCCGGCGCCGCCGCCCTGGTTCTCGGCGGCAGCCCGACCCTCTCCCCCGCCCAGGTGGAGTCCCGCCTCGTCTCCCTGTCCACCACCGGCCGGATCTCCAACCCCGGCAGCGGCAGCCCCAACCGCCTGCTCCGGGTGCCCTGACCCGGGC
>NZ_VKHS01000416.1 GCF_014141525.1 Streptomyces calidiresistens | reverse complement strand
CTCCGGGGGCGGTGCCTGTGGTTCCTGGAGGGGGGGAGGTTCCGGACCGGACGGCACGGCGTCCGGGGGGAGGACCTCGCTCACGTCGGCGGTGTGCTCGACGGCGAGGGACTCCACTCCCGGGTCGTGCGTGATCCACAGCATCGCGCCGGCGACGAACAGGGCCACGACCGCCGCGAGGAGGGCCGCGAGCCAACCCGGCAGGAAGCCCCGCTGGATGTAGGTGCCCTCCACCGTGAGCGGATCCCGCCCCGAGCGCTGCACCGCGAGGGTGTACGGCCGTTCCTGGTTGGAGCCGAACCAGATGATCTCCCGCGGCCGCAGCGTGCTGGTGACGAAGGCGGCCCGTCCGGGCTCGATCCGCACGTGGCCCGGCTGGATGTCGTAGGAGAGCCGGTCGCCGTCGTCGCTGCCGACCACGGAGGCGGTGAGCGGCGTGTTGCCGAGGTTGTCGACCGCCAGCCGGGGACGTCCGCGGAACCTCCCCCTGACGGTGGGCGGCACCAGTTCCGCCCGCACCTCGCTGAAGGGGAGCACGGTGATGTTGCCCTCGGGAACGACCGTGGCCTCGGGGTGCTCGGTCGGCGTGATCCGCACCGCGTACGGGGTCGGCCCCGCCAGGGCGTCGGGGTCACGGGGCGGTGCGAAGGTCAGCTCGACGTCCCCGGTCGTCCCCGGGTAGAGACGGAGCGTCCGCGGTTCCACCGTGGTCCAGGGGGCGACCTCTCCCACGGGCTCGAAGTGGTACTCGTCGACGACATCGCCGGTGTTGCGCAGCCGCAGGCGCACCCGCGTGGCGTCGCCGGGGCGAACGGTCGCGGAAGCGGGTTCCAGGGAGGTCCACAGGGTCACGTCGGGAGCGTAGTGAACGGGCCCCCACCCGGTCAGGAGCCGTCGGAGCCGTACCCGGTGTCCGGAAGGGCAGGGTTGATGCCCTCGCGGAAGCCCTTCGGGAGGGGAGCGGGAAGGGTGCGGCGGAACTCCCGGGTCATGCCCCGGGGCATGTCAAGTGCCCCGGCGGGCAACGAATCTGCCCGCTGGAGGGGCCGGTGGGACGTTTCGTCGCGGAAGCGACGCGGGTGATGGTTGTCGTATCCCTACTCCTACCCCGAGGAGATGCACACCATGCCGTCCTATCTGTCCCCCGGCGTCTACGTCGAGGAGGTAGCGAGCGGAACGCGTCCCATCGAGGGGGTGGGCACCTCGGTGGCGGCCTTCGTCGGCCTCGCGCCCACCGGGCCGATGAACGAGCCGACGCTGGTCACCAACTGGACCCAGTACGTGGCATCGTTCGGTGACTTCACCGAGGGGTACCACCTCGCGCAGGCCGTCTACGGGTTCTTCAACAACGGCGGCACCACCGCCTATGTCGTGCGGGTCGGCGGCTCGCCCGATGGCTTCCCGGCCGAGGCCGGCGGACGCCCCGGAGCGCTCGACACCGCGCCCGCCGCACCGGCGGCGCCGGTGCCGGCCGCGCCGAGGGAGCTCGGCACCTTCACCGTCACCGCGATCGCCCCCGGCCGGCGGGGACCGCTGAGCGTCGAGGTGGCCGACGCGGAGGGCGAGGGCCCGGCCGAGCGGTTCCGACTGAACGTCAGGGACGGTGACAGGGTCGTCGAGAGCTTCGACGTCACCCCGGGCAGGAAGAGCGGCCGTTCCTACGTCGTCACCCAGGTCAAGGAGCGTTCCCAATTCATCTCCGTGGCCGAGGCGGCCCCCGCCGCGCAGCTCGCCCGCCCGGAGAACCAGACCGTGACGCTCGAGGCACCCGCTCCCGCCCCGGCACCGGTGGAACGGCCCGCTTCGAACCCTCCGGCCCCCGGCGCCGAGCAGTACCTCGGCGACTCCGCCGACCGCACCGGCTTCGGCGGCCTGGAGGCCATCGACGAGATCACCATGGTCGCGGTCCCCGACCTGATGGCCGCCTACCAGCAGGGCGCCATCGACCTGGAGACCGTCAAGGCCGTCCAGCTCGGCCTCATCGCGCACTGCGAACTGATGGGCGACCGGGTCGCCATCATCGACCCGCCGCCGGGCATGAACGCCCGCCAGGTCCGGGTGTGGCGCCAGGAGACCGCCAACTTCGACTCCAAGTACGCGGCGCTCTACTACCCGTGGATCAAGACCTTCGACCCGGCCATCGGCAAGGCCCGGTTGATGCCGCCGAGCGGCCACATCGCCGGTGTCTGGGCCCGCAACGACAGCGAGCGCGGCGTGCACAAGGCGCCGGCCAACGAGGTGGTGCGGGGCGCCGTGGACCTGGAACTCCAGGTCACCCACGGCGAGCAGGACCTGCTCAACCCCATCGGGGTCAACTGCCTGCGGGCCTTCCCCGGCCGTGGCATCCGGGTGTGGGGCGCGCGCACCCTCTCCTCCGACCCGGAGTGGCGCTACCTCAACATCCGCCGGTACTTCAACTACCTGGAGGAGGCCATCCTGCTGGGCACCCAATGGGTGGTCTTCGAGCCCAACGACCACCGGCTGTGGGCCCGCATCCGGCGCAACATCTCCTCCTTCCTGACCAACGAGTGGCGCAGCGGTGCCCTCTTCGGTACCCAGCCCAACCAGGCCTTCTACGTCAAGTGCGACGAGGAGACCAACCCGCCGGAGTCCATCGACGTCGGCCGCGTCGTCTGTGAGATCGGTGTCTCCGTGGTCAAGCCCGCCGAGTTCGTGATCTTCCGGCTCTCCCAGTACTCCAGCGGCTCCAGCGAGCTGGAGGAGTAGGCACCCGGTCGGCCGGTCACCGGAGCCCCCGGCTCCGGTGACCGGCCGACGCGCGGTGCCCCATCACTTCCCGCGGGGTGTGTCGTGACCCCGCCCCGACACAGAGAGAGAACGAACCGATGGCTCTGGAGCAGGGCGACGCCCTCACAGTTCACAACTTCGGCATCCAGATCGACGGCATCCTGGTCGACACCATCCACGAGATCAGTGATTTCACCTACGAGCTGGAAGTCATCACCTACACGCAGAACACGGCCGACGGGGGCGCCCCGCTCACCAAGAACATGCCGGGCATCGCGAAGGGCGGCAGCCTGAGCGTCGTCTACGGCGCCAACACCGACAAGGTCTTCACCGACTGGGTGAGCGACTCGATCGCGGGCGACATGGGGCAGGCCCGCAAGGACGCCTCGGTCATCCTCATGGACTACCAGCGGAACCCGGTGCGGCGCTACAACCTGCGCAACGCGTGGTGCCACAAGGTGGCCCCCTCGTCGCTGACCGCCGGCGACGCGTCGCCGCTCACCGAGACCGTGACCATCACCTTCGAAGAGCTGGTCATCGAGTAATGAGGCGTACGGTCACCCTGCCGACGATGAGGAACGCCGCCGCCGGAGGCCGGGCCCCGGCCGGGGAACAGGCCCCGACCCCGACCCCGGCCCCGGAACCGGCTCCGGCGCGCCCGGCCGTCCCTCACGCCTCGGAGCTGCGCACCGAATTCCCCTTCGAACTGCCGCGCGGGTACGTCGACGCCGAGGGCACGGTCCACCGGGACGGGGTGATGCGGCTCTCCACCGCGCGGGACGAACTGCTCCCGCTCCGCGACGTCCGGGTGCGGGAGAACCCGGCGTACCTCTCGGTGGTGCTCCTGGGGCGTGTCATCACCCGGCTCGGCACCCTTCCGGTGGTGCACGACGGCACCGTCGAGGGGATGTTCGCCTCGGACCTGGCGTTCCTCCAGGACTTCTACCGCCAGATCAACGCCGAGGGGCACACCCGGGCCTCGGTGACCTGTCCCCACTGCTCCGAGCCCTTCGAGGTGGAGCTCGGCGGGAGCCGCCTGGGGGAATCGTGACGTACGCGACCGACCGTCTGCACGAGGAGATCGCGTACCTCGCCTACCACTTCCACTGGGGACACGCCGAGCTCCTGGACCTGGAGCACCACGATCGGATCCGCTACGTGCGGCAGGTCGCGGCCCTGGTGCCGCACACCGAGACGGGGGACTGAACGGTGGGTTTCCTCGACCGTCTGCTGCGTCGTCCGGACGAGGCGGCCGGCTCCCCCGCCGAGCGGCCCGGCACCCTCGGCGGGACCGCGTCCGCTCCCGCCGACGTGCCGGCCCCGGAACGCCCCGCCGTGGCGGCCTGGGCGTCGTTGCCGCCGCTCCGGCCGGTTCTGGGCGGGGGGCGGCAGGTCGCCAACGCCCGGTTCGAGGACCGCCTCGCGACCTTCCGCGACCCCTCGCAGCGCCGGGAGCGGCCTCCGGTGATCCTGGACGGGCGGGCTCCCGTGAGTCCCATGGGGCGGATGCCGGAGCCGCCCCGGGGCGCCGTTCCGGGACTCGAAACCCCGGCGCCCGAACCGGCGTCGGGGTACTCCGTGTCCCCGATCCCGGTGGATCCGGGACCGGCCGACGTGCAGCGTGCCCCGCATCCGGTGCCGACCGGGCCGGTGACCCGGCCCGGGGCGCCCACCCCACGGTCGGGGATCCGGGTGCGCCCCCGTCCGGCGACACCGGCACCGGCGCCGAGCCGGCGCTCCCTGACCAGGGCGGCGACGGACCCGACCGCCTCCGAACGGCGGGTACTGCCCGCCGTACGCCGGGAACCGACTCCTCGCACGGACACACCCGCGGCGCCGGTCACGGCTGCCCCCGCGCCCCCGACGGGTGCGCCCGCGCCCCCGACGGGTGCGCCGCGTTCGGGGCCGTCGGCACCCGGGGGAGGGGCGGACACCCCCGGGCGCGGCGGCTCCGGCGGGCCCGGGAACCCACCCGTTCAACGGGCGGTGTCCGCCGACACGCCGGGCCCCCGGCCGTCGCGACCCGCGTCGAAGGGCGGCTCCTCCCGTCCCGGTCCCGCCCCGGCCCCCGGGGCGGGACCGGGAAACCCGGTGGCCCCGGCACGCC
>NZ_VKHS01000415.1 GCF_014141525.1 Streptomyces calidiresistens | reverse complement strand
CCCTCCCCGACACCCCGGGGTGATTCCGACACCCCGTCGCACACGCTCCGCCACCCACCGGTCACCCGGTGGATACCCTCCCGTGGGCGCCCGATCCCCCACCGGTGGCCCGGGCTTCGCCCCCATGTCGTCCCCCGGTCGTGTGACCCCGTCACGCTGGTGCGGGACACGCGGGCCGGCGGGGCCCTATCCTCCCCGGAACCGCGCTTCACCCACCGTCGGAACCGCTCCCTCCCGGGACCGCACCGGGGCGGGCGGACGATGCCGCGCGACCAGGAGGGGCTCCACACCGTGCACGATCGCGCCCGACGACGCGGGCCCCGCCCGCGTTCGTGGCTGACCGCCGCCGTCTTCACCGCACTCGCCCTCGGGCTGTTGCCGTCCGGCCTGCCCGCCGATCTCACCGTGTCGGCCGTCGCCGACGCCCCCCGTGCCCCCGTCGGCCCCGCGGCCGTCCTGCCCGCCTCCCCACCGGTGGTGGCCGGCGCCCGGCTGACCGGGGTGCAGGCCGCCCAACCCGACGGACCCGCGTCCGCGTTCGTCCTGACCCTGGATCTCTCCGAGGATCTGCGCGTCGATTACCTCGGGGCCTCCCGGGTGGCGGGAACCGCGCCCCTGGAGGAGTTGGTGGCCCGACACGACCCGGGGGCCGACCGGGTCACCGTGGCCGCCGTCAACGCCGACTTCTTCGACATCAACCGGACCGGTGCCCCCCTGGGGGCCGGGGTGCGGGAGGGGGAACTGCTGCACTCGGCGAGCCCGGGGCGCGGTGAGGCGGTCGGCTTCGACCTCGACGGCGCCGGCCGGATGCTGGAGGTGCTCTTCGAGGGGAAGGCCGTCACCGCCCGGGGGGAGCTTCCCCTGGACGGCTACAACGCGGCCCGCCTGCCGGTGGACGGCATCGGTCTCTACGGGCCGGAGTGGGGTCCGGTCAACCGGTCGCCGGTGGTGGAGCGCTCGCAGCACGTCGTGGAGGTGGAGTTCCGCGACGGCCTGGTCACCGCGGTGAACGAGGGCGCCGGGGTCGGCCCGATCCCCGACGGCGGGGGTCTGCTCGTGGGACGGGACGCCGGAGCCGGGGCCCTGCAGACCCTCACGGTCGGGGAGCCCCTGGTGCCGGTGTTCTCCGCCCGGGCCTCCGACGGGGGCCCGCTGCCGCACACCGTGGTGGGCGGACAGGAGCCCCTGGTGGTGGACGGGATCGCCCTGAACTGGGACGGCGCCCCGAACAACGTGACCGCCCCGCGCACCGCCGTGGGATTCTCCGCCGACGGCACCGAGATGTACCTGGTGACGGTGGACGGCCGGCAGGAGCACACCGTGGGCATGACCCTGACCGCGCTGGCCTCCTTCATGGCCGAACTGGGCGCCCGGAACGCGCTGAACCTGGACGGCGGCGGTTCCACCACGCTGCTGGCCAGGGCACCGGGGGCGACCTCCGTCCGCGTGGTCAACATGCCCTCGGGCGGGGCGCAGCGCCCGGTGCCCAACGGTCTGGCGATCACCGCGCCGCGCGGCGCGGGTCCGCCGCCCGGCATCCGGGTCGAGACGGTGTTGGTCGGGGAGGACGGCACCCCCGTGGAGCGGGAGCCCGGCGACGCCTCGGTGAACGCCGATGGGGTCCCCGGCCCGGTGGACGGGGAACCCGCCCTCCTCCCGGCCGCGAACGCTCGCTGAGCACGGGCGCGCACGACGAACGCGGGGCCGGACACCTCATCGGTGTCCGGCCCCGCGTCGATGTCGTCCTCCGACGACCGCCCTCCCCGGTGGGGCGTCCCCGGACGTCACCGCCCGGGGAGCGCCGACCTCACAGGTGCGGGGTGATGGCGGGCAGCAGCTGCCCGGAGACCCGGCCGTTGGCCGGGGCGCCGATGGCGGTCATCGACCATCCGTTCCCCACCCGCTGCACCTTGGCCATGATCTGCCCGGTGAAGGGGCCGCCGCCGGTCAGGGTGTAACGGGCCATCTCCTCGCCGGAGGACTCGTCCACCAACCGGCAGAAGGCGGCCTCCACCTCGGCGAAGGTCTGGCCCGTGTAGGAGTTGACGGTGAAGACGATCTGGTCGACCTGCGGCGGGACCGATGTGAGGTCCACCCAGATGGCCTCGTCGTCGCCGCCGGCCCCGGCGCCACCGGTGAGGTTGTCCCCGCCGTGGCGCACCGACCCGCAGCTGCTGGCCAGCTTCCGGAAGGAGACCTCGTCCACCAGCTGACCGTTGGAGAAGAGCATCGCGGAGGCGTCGAGGTCGATCTCCTTGGTGCCGAAGAGCTTGCTCAACCCCTTGCGCTGGATCGCCTTCCACCCCAGTCCCATGCGCACCCGGGTCAGACCGCCCCCGGACTTCTCCAGGCTGATCGCCTGCCCCTTGGTGAGATTGACGGCCATGTCGCGCTCCCCTTCCGCCGTGTGGCCGCGCGCCCGCGCGGCGGATCCACCGGGCCCACCGGCCCTTTCCCCTCACCCTACTGGAGCGGGTTTCCCTACTTCAGGCCCGCTTCGCGCATCTGGCGCAGCTCCTTCTTCAGCTCGGAGACCTCGTCGCGCAGCCGGGCCGCGATCTCGAACTGCAACTCGGCCGCCGCCGACCGCATCCGCTCCGTCAGGTCCTCGATGGTGCGGGCCAGTTCGGTGGCGGGGCGGTCGGTGAGAGCACCGGCGCGCTCGGCGGAGTAGGCGGCGCCGGGGGCGGTCTCCCGGGCGGGGGCGGGAGCCCGGTCCCGTGCGCGGTCGCCGCCCCGCCCACCGGCCGTGCCCTGGCCCCGGTAGCCGGTCTCCAGCAGCTCGCGGGTGTCCACCTCCTCGCGGGCGATGGCCGAGACGATGTCGCCGATCTTCTTGCGCAGCGGCTGCGGGTCGATGCCCCGGGCCTCGTTGTAGGCGATCTGCTTGGCGCGCCGGCGGTTGGTCTCCTCGATGGCCCGCTCCATGGCCGGGGTGATCCGGTCGGCGTACATGTGCACCTGACCGGAGACATTGCGCGCGGCGCGCCCGATGGTCTGGATGAGGGAGGTGCCCGAGCGCAGGAAGCCCTCCTTGTCGGCGTCCAGGATCGAGACCAGGGAGACCTCCGGGAGGTCCAGCCCCTCCCGCAGGAGGTTGATGCCCACCAGCACGTCGTACTCGCCCGCCCGCAGCTCGCGCAGCAGCTCCACCCGGCGCAGGGTGTCCACGTCGCTGTGCAGGTAGCGCACCGCGATGCCCAGCTCGGTGAAGTAGTCGGTGAGGTCCTCGGCCATCTTCTTGGTCAGGGTGGTGACCAGGACCCGCTCGTCGCGCTCGGTGCGGGTGCGGATCTCGTGCACCAGGTCGTCGATCTGCCCCTCGGTGGCCTTGACGACCACCTCGGGGTCCACGAGGCCGGTGGGCCGGATGATCTGCTCCACCACACCGTCGGAGCGGGAGAGTTCGTAGGGCCCCGGGGTGGCGGAGAGGTAGACCGTCTGGCCGACGCGGTCCAGGAACTCCTCCCACTTCAGCGGACGGTTGTCCATCGCGGAGGGCAGGCGGAAGCCGTGGTCGACCAGGGTGCGCTTGCGGGAGGCGTCGCCCTCGTACATCGCGCCGATCTGCGGCACGGTGACGTGCGACTCGTCGATGACCAGCAGGAAGTCCTCCGGGAAGTAGTCCAGGAGGGTGTGGGGGGCCGAGCCGGTGGGACGACCGTCGATGTGCAGGGAGTAGTTCTCGATGCCGGAACAGGTGCCGATCTGCCGCATCATCTCGATGTCGTAGGTGGTGCGCATCCGCAGCCGCTGGGCCTCCAGGAGCCTGCCGCCCCGCTCCAGCTCGGCGAGGCGCCCCTCCAACTCGGCCTCGATGCCGGCGATCGCCTTCTCCATGCGCTCCGGGCCGGCGACGTAGTGGGAGGCGGGGAAGACGTAGAGCTGCTCGTCGGAGGAGATCACCTCCCCGGTCAGCGGGTGGAGGGTGGACAGTGCCTCGATCTCGTCCCCGAACATCTCGATGCGGACGGCCAGCTCCTCGTAGACCGGGAAGATCTCGATGGTGTCCCCGCGCACCCGGAAGGTTCCCCGGGTGAAGGAGAGGTCGTTGCGGGTGTACTGGATGTCCACGAAGCGGCGCAGCAGGGCGTCGCGGTCGATCTCCTCCCCGACCTTCAACCGCACCATGCGGTCCACGTACTCCTGGGGGGTGCCCAGACCGTAGATGCAGGAGACGGAGGCGACGACCACCACGTCACGGCGGGTGAGCAGGGAGTTCGTCGCGCTGTGGCGCAGGCGCTCCACCTCCTCGTTGATCGAGGAGTCCTTCTCGATGTAGGTGTCGGTCTGCGGGACGTACGCCTCGGGCTGGTAGTAGTCGTAGTAGGAGACGAAGTACTCGACGGCGTTGTTCGGCAGCAGCTCGCGGAACTCGTTGGCGAGCTGGGCGGCCAGGGTCTTGTTCGGCGCCATGACCAGGGTGGGGCGCTGCAGGCGCTCGATCATCCAGGCGGTGGTGGCGGACTTCCCGGTGCCGGTCGCGCCGAGCAGGACGACGTCCTTCTCCCCGCCCCGGACCCGGCGCTCCAGATCGTCGATGGCGGTGGGCTGGTCGCCGCTGGGCGAGTAGGGGCTGACGACCTCGAAGGGCGCCACGGTGCGTTCGATGTGGGAGACGGGCCGCATGGCCTCCACGGTACGACCCGGCACCGACAATCGGCCCGTCCACCGCCCCGCCGGTGCGCGAGCGGGGAACGCACCTTTCTGTGATCATCAGATCACTCCGGGTCGCCCCGATTCGTCACGCGCCGTTCCCGGAGCGGTCACGCGCCGGGGACCGAATGTCCTCCCCGAGGGGGAAGTGAATCCGGACGTCGGGGTAGGCGCACCCGCGGCATCCGTCCCCACCGCCCCGTTGCCG
>NZ_VKHS01000414.1 GCF_014141525.1 Streptomyces calidiresistens | reverse complement strand
CGGGGGGTCGGCCACCGGGCGAGCCGGCGCCCGTGCCCCGGCGCCCGTCGGACGGCCCCCGCACGGGGCCCGGTTGCCCGGTCCCGGCCGGTGGGCCCCCGGTCGCCCGGGCGCTCGCACGGCCGGCCGGCCCGCTCGCCGGCTCCGCGCCGTCCGCCGCCACCGCCCCGGCGGGCGTGCGCGGCGGCGCGACCGGCCGGGGCGCGCTCCCTCCCGCGCCCCGGAGCGCGCACGCCGACGGCCCGGACGGGGTGTCCGGGCCGTCGGTCCCTGCACCGGTGTCGGTGTCGGCGCGGCGGTCCCGCCCCCGGGACAGGGGGCCGGCCGCGCCGGGGGTCACTTCAGCTTGGTGCCGGTGGAGCGCAGGTCGGCGCAGGCGCGGGTGACCCGCTCGGCCATGCCGGCCTCGGCCAGCTTGCCCCAGCTGCGCGGGTCGTAGGTCTTCTTCTCGCCGACCTCGCCGTCCACCTTCAGCACGCCGTCGTAGTTGCGGAACATGTGGTCCACGATCGGCCGGGTGAAGGCGTACTGGGTGTCGGTGTCCAGGTTCATCTTCACCACGCCGTTCTCCAGCGCGGTGGCGATCTCCTCGGGGGTGGAGCCGGAGCCGCCGTGGAAGACGAAGTCGAAGGGCTCCTGCTTGCCGTAGCGGGCGGCGACGCCCTCCTGGAGGTCCTTCAGCAGCTCGGGACGGAGCACCACGTTGCCCGGCTTGTAGACGCCGTGCACGTTGCCGAAGGAGGCGGCCAGCAGGTAGCGGCCGTGCTCACCCAGGCCCAGCGCCTCGGCGGTGCGCAGCGCGTCGTCCACCGTGGTGTACAGCTCGTCGTTGATCTCGTGCGAGACGCCGTCCTCCTCACCGCCGGTGGGGGTGATCTCGACCTCCAGCACGATCCGGGCGGCGGCGGCGCGGGCCAGCAGCTCGCGGCCGATCTCCAGGTTGTCGGCGAGGGTCTCGGCGGAGCCGTCCCACATGTGGGACTGGAACAGCGGCAGCCCGCCCTCCGCGACGCGCTGCTCGGAGACGGCCAGCAGCGGGCGGACGTACCCGTCCAGCTTGTCCTTGGGGCAGTGGTCGGTGTGCAGGGCGATGTTGACCGGGTACTTCTCGGCGACGATGTGCGCGAACTCGGCGAGCGCGACCGCCCCGGAGACCATGTCCTTGTTGTACTGGCCGCCCAGGAACTCGGCGCCACCGGTGGAGATCTGGACGATGCCGTCGCTCTCGGCCTCCGCGAACCCGCGCAGCGCGGCATGCAGCGTCTGCGTCGAGGTCACGTTGATGGCGGGGTAGGCGAACCTGCCGGCCTTCGCCCGGTCGAGCATCTCGTTGTAGATCTCGGGGGTTGCGATGGGCATCTGTCCGCTCCTTGGAATCTGCGTGTGCGGGTCGGCTCCGTGCCGCACGGGCGGCCGGGGTGAGCGAGGGTCGACGTCATCGTCGGGCTCATCCTCCCAGACCCCGGCGGGACGGTCAGCCCGGGAGGACGTCCGCGAGATCGTAGGCGGCCAGGTAGGGCAGTCCGGCCTTCTCCACGGCGGGCGCACCGCCGCGCTCGACGATCACCGCGACGGCGACCACCTCGGCGCCCGCCTCCCGCAGCGCCTCGACGGCGGTCAGCACCGAGCCACCGGTGGTGGAGGTGTCCTCGACGGCCAGCACGCGGCGGCCGGCGACGTCCGGGCCCTCGATCCGGCGCTGGAGACCGTGGGCCTTGCCGGCCTTGCGGACCACGAAGGCGTCCAGTTCCCGGCCGCGCGCGGCGGCGGCGTGCAGCATGGCCGCGGCGACGGGGTCGGCGCCCAGGGTGAGGCCGCCGACGGCGTCGTACTCCAGGTGATCGGTGAGGTCGAGCATGACCCGACCGACCAGGGGGGCGGCCACGCCGTCCAGGGTGATCCGCCGCAGGTCGACGTAGTGGTCGGCCTCCCGGCCGGAGGAGAGGGTCACCCGGCCGTGGACGACGGCCTTGTCCCGGATCTGCCGCAGCAGCTGGTCGCGCTCGCTCATGGGGGTCAGGCTATGCGACGGCGTGCCCCGCACCGGTGCGGGGGCGCGGGACGTGCCTCGGCCCCGCCGCCCCGGGAGGGGGCGACGGGGCCGGTGCGGCGCGGCGGGCGCCGGGTTCAGTCGAGGGTCTCCCAGCTCCAGGTGGTGGTGACCTCCAGGGGCTCCAGGGGTGTCACCAGGCGGGGGTGGGTGTTCAGGCCGTTGGGCGGGCCGGTCTGGGGCTCGACGCAGACGGCTTCCTCCTCCTCGTCGTAGACCACCACCCACTCGGCGCGGCTGGTGATCCGCAGACGCAGCAGGCCGGGCCACTCCACGGTGACGTCCACGCCGTCGGGCATCCCGAAGCAGTCGTCCCGGGGACCGGGCACCGGGTCGATCCGCTTCCCGGTGGGGATGTGGTCCGGGCCGCGCTCCTCCTGCCAGGCGGGGGTGAAGTCGATCCTCGCCTCGGGCCCGTCCGGGACCGGTTGCCGCAGGAACCACGGGTGCCAACCGGCCTGGGCCGGGAAGGAGTCCCCTGCGGTCTCCACGCCCAGGGAGAGGCTCAACGAGCCCCCGTCCTCGGCGAGTCGCACGGTCTGGGTCACCCGTCCGGGCCACGGCCAGGGGTCGGAGAGGTCCACGACCATCGAGGCGGAGTGCTCGTCGGCGGCCGCGGTGTGCCAGCGACGGCGGCGCACGGTGCCGTGCATGGCGTGCGGGCCGGCGTCCACCGGGAGCTGGTGGGTGCGGGCGCCGTCCCGAACCTCGCCGTGCCGGGTGCGACCGCACCAGGGCACCATCACGAAGGAACCGTACTTCTCGCCGGGGCGCAGCAGTTCGGTCCCCTTGATGCGCAGCGAGGACAGGCGGGCGCCCTCGTCGGGCAGGACCGTCACCTCGGCGTCGCCGGCGGAGAGCCGCACGGCGGTGTCCGGTGGGGTCGGGGCGTCGGCGCCGGGCGCCGACGGGGCCCCGGCGAAGTCTGAACGCGCGTCGGATGTCGTCACCCGCCAAGGATAACGAAAGGGTCTCGAACGTCTGCGCGTCCGTCTCCGCGTGCCGGGGCCCGGCTCGGCGGGGGCGGGCCCCGGGGTCAGCGACGCCGCCGCAGGGCCCGGCCCACCAGCACCGCGCCAGCGGCCGCCGCCAGGGCGGCGGCGGGGGCGGCCCAGCGCAGCGCGCCGCGCCCGGTGACCAGGACGCCGGGCCCCGGCTCGGGGGCGTACCGACCGCGCGGGGGGGCGTGGTCCACCTCCTCGGCGCTGCGGCCGATCATGGTGCGCCGGGCGAGGTCGGCCTCGGGGGCGAGCGGGCCGGCGGCCACGAGATCGGGGCCGGTCACCGGCCCGGGGCCGGGCGGCCGGATCCCGTCGTCGGGTTCGTCGGCGTCCGTGGTGTCGGCGTTGTCGGTGGCGTCGGCGTCGGCGTCGGTCCCGGCGCCCTCGGTCCCGGCCTCCCCGGTCTCCCGCGCGTCGGACCCGCCGGGGGCCCGCTCCGGCCCCCCGGCTCCTTCGGGCTCCCCGGTACCGGCCGCCTCCCCTTCGGCGGGGGCCTCCCCGGCGCCGGCTCCGGTGTCGGCTCCGGCGTCGGACGGGCGTCCGTCGCCGGCGGGGGCGTCCGGTCCCGCGCCGCCCTCCCCCGCCGGGGGGACGCCGGCGCCGGAGTCCCGGCCGGCCGTGCCCTCCGGTCCGCCGGCCGGGCCGGGGGAACCCAGGGAGGCCGCCAGTGCCTCGGCGAAGCGGTCCAGCAGGCGGCGGGCGGCGGCCTCCCGCTGACGGGGCTCGGCGTCCGCGAGTCGCCCCCTCGCCTCGACGGTTCCGCCGAGGACGAGGGTGGTGCCGGTGCCGTCGGCGTCCGGCCGGGGCACCACGTCCAGGGTCAGCCGGACCCCGCCGCCCCCGCGCGCCTCGACGCCCTCGGCGGTGACCGCGAAGCCCTCGCCGCGCGACACGGCGGTCAGGGTTCCCCGGTAGGTGATGGTGGAGCCCCCGACCCGCACCCGCAGGCGCCCGCCGGGGGCGCCGGGTTCGGAGTCGGGATCGGGGTGGAACCCCGGGACAAGGGTCAGTGCGCGGGCCGGGTCCCCGAGCGCGGCCCGCACCTCCGCGACGGGATACGGGATGTGCACCTCGTGCTCCATGGGCCGGAGCCTACCCACCGGGAGGGGGTCATTCCCCGGATCCGTCGCCCGACGGGCGGGTCCCGTCGACGGCCCCACGGGGTTCGGCGGCAGCGGTGGGGACGGGTTCGGCCTCCCTCGCGCCGACCCCGCGCGGGGGGCGGCGGGCGGCGGGGATCGGCAGGGTGCCCGCAGTGGTGGCCCGGGCCCCGGTGACCACCCGACCCCGGGTGAAGACCACGGTGCCCTCGGCCGGGTAGGTGTGCCAGGTCTCCCACTCCACGCCGTCGGGCCGGCGATGGGCGATCAGGGCGGTCACGGCGTGGGGGCGGCCGGGGAAGACACCGATCAACGCGTGCGGGTGATCGGAGGTCAGGGCGGTCACCTCCCCGGTGCGCGCCGCGAGTTCGGCGGGCGGGAGGTGGTCGACCCGGGAGGAGAAGGCGTAGTCCGCGGCGTCCACGGCGTCCACGGCGTCCTCGGTGCCCACGGCGTCCACGCGGCGGGCGACCGCCGCCGGGAGGGGCACGGCCGGGCCGGGCGCACACGCCACGGTCTCGATCAGCGCCCCCTGCGGACGGTGCAGCAGAACCTGATGGGAAGCGCCCAGGACGCGCAGTTCGAGTCGGGGGCCGCCGTCCGCCCAGCACAGGCGGCGGGAGGCGAGGGCCGGCAGGGGTGGGCGGTCCAAGGACCAGGTGAGGTCGGTGGAGCGGGTGTCGGCGTAGGGGGTGACGAGCGGTCTGAGCACC
>NZ_VKHS01000413.1 GCF_014141525.1 Streptomyces calidiresistens | reverse complement strand
CCCCCCGCCCGCCGCGCCGATCGATCCGGCGCCGTGCCGGGGCGTCCGCGACGGGGCCCCGGCCGGGACCGCGGCGGGCTGAGGCGGGGAGGGGCCCCGGCCCCGTGCCTCAGCCGATGGGGCGGTACACCACCAGGGCGCCCGGCCGCTTCTCCACCACGAGGGCCGCGGGGGCGGGGGCCGTCTCCCCGTCGCGGGCCAGCGTCCCCACCCCCTCCAGCCCCGAGAGCTCCAACCGTCGCAGCCGGGCCGCCGTGTAGACGCGGGAGCGGCTCATGGTGCCCAGCAGGGCCGCGCCCAGCAGGCGGGTGCGGGCCAGCGGGGTGTCCCCGTCTATGGTCCGCACGTCCAGCAGACCCTCGTCCATGGCCTGCCGGTGCACCGGGGCGAAGCCGTCGGGCAGGTAGCGGCCGTTGCCGGCGAACAGCAGCCACACCCGGTGGGGCCGTCCGTTGATCCGGATGTCCAACGGCTCCGAGGTGCGCAGCACCCGGAACAGGGAGATCACGGCCGCCGGCCACTTGCCGAGACGGCGCTCCAGCCGTTCCCGCTCGGCCACCAGTTCCGGGTACATCCCGATGCTGAAGGTGTTCACGAACGGATAATCGGCTCCGTGGCCGTCGGTTTCCCGCGGGGTGTCGTCCCCCTCGGCCGGCTCCGGGGGGTTCCCGGCCCGCCCGGTACGGGGCCCACCGTCGTCGGTCGCACCGGTGAGCGGGCGGGCCAGCGCGAGATCCACCCGGATGGCCGTGCCCTCCTCCACCGCGGCGACGGTCTCCTCCGTGGTGTGCACGGCGAGGTCCCCGGCGAAGTGATTGAGCGTTCCGCCGGGGAACACCGCCAGCGGTACGCCCCGTTCCGCGGCCCGTTCGGCCGCCGCGTTCACGGTGCCGTCACCCCCGCAGACCCCGAGGGCGCCCCCGGTTTCCGCCGCTCGGCGCGCCGCCCGGTCCAGGGCCTCCGCCAGGTCGGGCCCCCCGTCGTCGGCCGGACCGACCTCGGTGACCTCGGCCCCGGGCAGCAGTCGGGCGATGCGCTCCGCCGGGCCCGGCCCGGGGAGCGACACCGGGGAGGCGCCGGCCGCCGCGTTCACCACGACGAACAGGCCGTTCCCCTCCGCCAACGCGGGGGCGGCCGCCACGTGCCGGATCTCCGGGGGCACCACCGGCCGGCGGGGCCACCAGCGCAGGGTGAGCACCGCCGCGCCCGCCCCCAGCAGCCAGCCCGCCAGCACGTCCCCGGGGTAGTGCACGCCGACGTGCACCCGCGACACGCCCACCGCGGCCGCGAGCGGCGCCACCACGGCGGCGTGCCGGGGGGACTCCAGGGCCACCCCGGTGGCGAACGCCGCCGCCGAGGCCGCGTGGCCGGAGGGGAAGGACCAGGTGCGCGGCTGGCGGCTCAGCCGACGCCCCAGCGGAACCTCGTCGATGGTCGGCCGCTGCCGCCGCACCCCGGCCTTGACCAGGGTGTTCACCGTGAAGGAGGCGATGGCCAGGGCCCCGAGGCCACGCATCGCCGCCCGTCCGGACCGGTGCCCGCCCAGCGCGGCCATCCCGGCGGCGGTGGCCATCCAGAGCCTGCCGTGGTTCGCGGCCCGACTGAGGCGGGGCAGCACCGCGTCGCCGGGGCGGGAGCGCCGGGCCGCCATCCGGGCGAAGAGCCGCTTGTCGAGTTCCGAGATCCTCTGCCGCATCCGTGCTCCCATCCGCCCGGACCACGGGCGCGTCCGGTCCGACCACGGGCGACCCGGGGCCGCCGGTGGGCGAGCCTACCCGCGCGTCCGTCACTCGAACGGAATCCGTCCCCGGCGCGCCCCGGCGGGCCGGTATAAAGGCGGGATGACCTCGCACTCCCCCGATTCCGCGCCCGCCGGAGGCGGCCGATCCGTCACGCTGGAGCACGTGGCGCGGGCCGCCGGGGTGTCCCGGGCCACCGTCTCCCGGGTGATCAACGACGAACCCACCGTCGACCCGGGGCTGCGCGCCCGTGTGGAGCGGGCCATCGCGGAGACGGGGTACGTGCCCAACCGCGCGGCCCGCTCACTGGTGACCCGCCGCACCGACTCCATCGCCCTGGTGGTCTCCGAGCGCGAGGACCGGGACGTCACCGGGCCGTTCGTCGGCAGGATGTTCACCGACCCCTACTTCGGACGGGTGGTCACCGGCCTCCTCGGTGTCCTGCGCCCGCGGGGCATCCAGCTGAGCCTGATGCTCGCCGACGACACGGCCTCCCGCGAGCAGTTGGCCGGCTACCTGCGGCGGGGGCACGTGGACGGGGTCGTGCTGATCTCCTCCCACCCGGCCGACCCCCTTCCGGCCCGGCTGGCCGGATCCGGCCTGCCGGTGGTCCTCGCCGGGCGCCCCGCGGTGCCGGTACCCCTCACCTATGTGGACCTCGACCAGTTCACCGGGGCCCGGCTGGCCGCGGATCGCCTGCTGGCCGAGGGGCGGCGGCGGGTGGTCACCGTCTCCGGCCCCTCGGACATGCCCGCCGGGCAGGAACGGCTGGCCGGTTTCCGGGCGGCGATGGCCGCCGCCGGCGTGGTGGACGTGCCCTGCGCGGAGGGGGACTTCACCCGGGAATCGGGCGAACGCTGCATGCGACTCCTGCTCGCCGGGCACCCCGATCTGGACGGTGTCTTCGCGGCCTCCGACCTGATGGCCTCCGGCGCGTTGGCGGCGCTGCACCGCCTGGGTCGCCGGGTGCCGGCGGACGTCGCGGTGATCGGCTTCGACGACAACTCGGTGGCCGCCGCCTGTGAACCGCCGCTCACGACGGTGCGCCAGCCCGTCGAGGAGATGGCGGCGGAGATGGCCCGGTTGCTGTTGCGACGCATCGCCGAGCCGGGGGAGGGCACACCGCCCTCGGTGGTCTTCCACCCGACGCTGGTCGTCCGCGAGAGCGGGTGAGGGGGCGGGCACGGCGAGCCCGGGTGCCGGGGAGGGCGCACTCCCCGGCACCCGGGGGCCCGGGAGCCGGTGACCACCGGTGGTCACCGGCCGGGTCTCACCGGCCGGGTGTCATTGGTACACGCGCACCCAGTCGACCGTCATGCGCTGCGGGAAGACGGTGGAGGAGTCCGGCGGGCCGGGCCAGTCCCCGCCGACGGCGCTGTTGAGGATGAGGAAGAACCTCCCGTCGAAGACCCACGGTCCCACCGTGGTCTCCAACTCCTCGCGGTCCACGGTGTGCACCACGTGGTCGTCCACCGTGAAGACCATGCCCTCGCGGGTCCAGTCCAGCGCGTAGACGTGGAAGTCGTCCCCGAAGGACTGCCCCTCGGGCAGGGAGAAGGACGAGCCGTACCCGTTGCCGCCGAAGTACGCCGGGGCGTGCAGGGTGGAGTGGACGACGTTCGGTTCGGAGCCGATGTGCTCCATGATGTCGATCTCCCCGACGTGCGGCCACGGCCGTCCGTCCTCGAAGAACGAGGAGCCCAGCATCCAGAAGGCCGGCCAGTGGCCGCGGGTGGAGGAGACCTTGATCCGGGCCTCGACCCGCCCGTAGGTGAAGTCGAGCAGGCCGTGGGTGTTGATCCGCCCCGAGGTGTACTGGCAGGTGGTGCTGCCCGAGAGCGGGTCCACCGGACAGGTGGTGCCCGGCGTCTCCTGCCGGCGCGCCTCGATCACCAACTGCCCCTCGCCGTTCAGCAGCGCGTTGTCGCTCGCGGTGTAGTACTGCAACTCGTTGTTCTGCCCCACGCCGGGGTCCGAGCGCCACTTGGTCGGGTCCGGGACGCTGCCCGCCGGGCCCTCGAAATCGTCGCTCCACACCAGTTCCATGGGCTCTCCCGGGTTCGGCGGCAGCGGCGGCGGCGCGATCGGGTCCCCGCCGGTGCCGTACACCGAGAACTCCCACAACGAGTAGCCGTAGGGGCCCGCCCGCTCGGTGCCGTACATCCGCACGTGACGCCCGGTGTTGTCGCCCGCCGGGATGTCGATGGTCTCCTTCAGCCCGCGGCCCCCGGTGGTGGACCACACGGTGCGCCACTCCCGGCCGTCGTCGGAGAGCTGGATCGCGTAGGAGCGGGCGTGGGCCGGGTCCCACTGCAGAACGACCCGGCTGATCTCGGCCGGGGCGCCGAGATCGACGGCGATCCACCCGGGGTCGGTCCAGCCCACCTCCGGCTCGGTGGCCCACCGGCTGGCCGGGTCACCGTCGAAGGCCTTGTCCGGACCGCACTCCCAGCAGGTCTCGTCGTGCTGCGAGGAGGAGGCGCTGCCGGGCCTGCCGTAGGACAGCAGCCCCTCCCGCCCGGGGTCCCCGGGCCCACCCGGATCGGTGCCGCCCTCCCCGGCCGCGTACACCTCGAACTCCCACAGCGAGAAGCCGTACGCGGTGGCCCGTTCCAGGCCGAGCATCCGCACGTACCGTCCGGTGCCGGAGACCTCGACGGTCTCGGTCCCACCGGTGGAGGCCCTCGCCTCGTGGACGGTGGTCCAGTTCCGCGCGTCGTCGGAGAGTTGGATCTCGTAGGCGGAGGCGTGCGCTGCCTCCCAGTCGAGCACGACGCGTTCGATGCCGGTCGGCTCACCGAGGTCCACGCGCAACCACTGGTCGTCGGCGAAGGCGCTGGACCAGCGGGTGCCCCGGTCGCCGTCGACGGCGGCGGAGGCGGGGAAGGCGTCGGATTCGGAGGAGGAGGCGAGGGCGGGTTTGCCCCGGGAGACCGGTGCCGGCCCGGCGGCGGAACCGGTGGCGGTCAGGGGGCCGAGGCCGAGGGCGGCCACGAGCAGGGCGACGCCCCCGGCGAGGACGCGGACCCGGCGTCCCCGGGGGGTTCTGCGACGTCCCGGCGGTGCGGTGACGGTGGATCTCATATCTCGTCCCGTTCCTTTCGTGAGGCCGTGCGGTGCGGGGGTGCGGGAGGAG
>NZ_VKHS01000412.1 GCF_014141525.1 Streptomyces calidiresistens | reverse complement strand
GGCGGGGGACGTGGTGGGGGCGCCGGTCCGCGGCTCGGTGTCCGTGGCGTCCGGGTCATCGGCCACCGGCGGCGCCCCGGGGGCGGTGGTGTCCTCGGCGCCGGCGGTGCCGCGACCACCGCTACCGGTCTCCCCGGGCTTCCCGGCCGCGCCGTCGCCGGCCGCGCCGTCGGGAGTGGCGGGGGTGGCGTCGGCGTCGGCGGTGTTCAGGCCGGCGCCGTCGGTGCCCGCCTCCAGGTTCAGCAGGAGCACCGCCCGGCGACTGACCCCCTCGACGACGGCGTGCGGCAGCCACCCCTCGCCCACCAGCGCCGCCGCGCCCCGACCGTCGGAGAGCTCCCGGGCCAGCTCGGCGGGGTCCGGCCGGTCGGCCGGGTCCCTGGCCAGACAGCGCGCCACGAGGTCGCGCAGCGCCTCCGGAACGCGGTCCAGTTCGGGTTCCCCGTGCACCATCCGGTAGAGCAACTGGGCCGCGCCGTCGGCCACGAACGGCGGCCGGCCGCCGGAGGCCAGGGCGAGGACGGCACCGAGCGCGAAGACGTCGGTGGCCGGTCCCACCTCCTCGCCGAGGATCTGCTCGGGGGACATGTAGCCGGGCGAACCGACGGACATGCCGGTGTCGGTGATCGCGCCCCCCTCCACGTCGGTGCCGACATCCGTGGCCCGGGCGATGCCGAAGTCGATGAGCCGGGGACCGTCCAGGGTCAGCAGCACGTTGGAGGGCTTGATGTCGCGATGCACCAGGCCCAGGGCGTGGACGGCGGCCAGGGCCTCGGCGGTGCCGGCGCCCAGGGCGCGCACCGAGTGGAGGGGCAGCGGCCCCAAGCGGTCCACGGTGCGCTGGAGGTCGGGACCGGCGACGTAACCGGTGGCCACCCAGGGCACGTCGGCGTCGGGATCGGCGTCCAGCACGGGCGCGGTCCAGGCGCCGCCGACCCGACGGGCGGCGGCCACCTCGCGGGCGAAGCGGGCCCGGAAGGCGGGGTCGCGGGCGAAACGGGCGTGCACGGCCTTGACGGCGACCGTCCGGCCACCCGGACTGCGCCCCAGGTAGACGACGCCCATGCCCCCGCTGCCCAGCCGGCGCAACAGGCGGTACACACCCATCCGCCGGGGGTCCCCCTCCGCCAGCGGTTCCATGCCCCGTCCCCCCTTTTCCTGCTTTCCCGGCGTTCCCCCGGCGTTCCCCGGCGTCTTCCAGTGCTTTCCGGTGCTTTCCCCCGTGGTTCCCGCGGCCCCGGGTTCCCCGCACCCCGTCGCGCGCCCGGCGCCTCCCGGCCCGGGCGCGGGATCAGCCTACGAGTCGGTGCCGACGGAGCCCCCGGGGGCCGGGGGACCGTCCGGGGCCCCGGCCCCGATGGCGTCGAGGAGC
Organism: Streptomyces calidiresistens; assembly: GCF_014141525.1. Lineage (GTDB taxonomy): Bacteria > Actinomycetota > Actinomycetes > Streptomycetales > Streptomycetaceae > Streptomyces > Streptomyces calidiresistens. Next base: position 3,508 of record NZ_VKHS01000412.1, on the reverse strand, counting down.
GCGATCCGCTCCCCCGCCGGTTGCCCGGTGCGGCGCGCGAACTCGGCGATGCCCGCCAGTTGGCGTTCCCCCAGGCCGAAGTCGAGGGTGGTGAAGTACCGCTCCAGCACCTCGGCGTCGAAGGCCTCCCAGCGGGCGGCCTGTTCGGCCACCTTGCCCACCTCGGCCAGGGAGAGGTCGCGGGAGGCGAGGAAGGCGCGGTGGACGGCCCGGGTGGTGTCGGGCTCGCGGGCCAGGTAGTCGCGACGCACGGCCCAGAGCGCGAAGACGAACGGCAGCCCCGTCCACTCGTGCCACATGCGACCCAGGTCGTGGACCTCCAGACCGAGGCGGGGGGCGTCGTGGAGGGAGGCGCGCAACGCGGCGTCGCCGATCAGGACGGCGGCCTCGGCCTCCTGCATCATCGTCCCCAGGTCCGGGGGGCAGGTGTAGTAGTCCGGCGCCACCCCGAAGCGCTCGGCGAGCAACAGTCGGGCCAGGCGCACGGAGGTGCGGGAGGTGGAGCCGAGGGCCACCCGCGCCCCGTCGAGCCGGTCGAGCGGGCGCTGGGAGACGATCACGCAGGACATCACGGGGCCGTCGCAACCGACGGCTATGTCCGGCAGTGCCACCAGGTCGTCGGCGTGCCGCAGATATTCCACGAGCGTCACCGGACCGATGTCCAGATCACCCCGCACCAACCGCTCGCTGAGTTTTTCCGGTGTGTCCTTGGTCAACTCCACATCCAGGAGATAACCGGTGCGGGCCAGTCCCCAGTAGAGGGGGAGACAGTTGAGGAACTGGATGTGTCCCACTCGGGGACGGGAAGGAAGGTGTGAGGACACGTCTGCGAGGGTACGCCTGCATCCGTGAGCACCGGGTGGCGGGTGTGGCGTCTCGGCCGGAGACGATCTCGCCCCTTCCCGGGGTACACACAGCGTGCTAGGCTCATCTCAAGTTGCAGTTTGGTTTCCCTTGCAGTACGAGCCTGCGGAGCATGTAACCGCGGGCTTTCGTCGTTTTCAGGCTTCATCGCAGGTTCTGGAGCAGGGCGACCCCGTAGGGCCCAAGGAGGGCTTGTATGGCTACCGGAACCGTCAAGTGGTTCAACGCCGAAAAGGGCTTCGGCTTCATTGCCCAGGACGGCGGCGGTCCCGACGTCTTCGTCCACTACTCCGCGATCAACGCGACCGGCTTCCGGTCGCTCGAGGAGAACCAGCAGGTGACCTTCGACGTCACGCAGGGCCCGAAGGGTCCGCAGGCGGAGAACGTCAGCCCCAGCTGACTCCGTGCGGGTTGATCGCCCGCTTCGGTACCCCGGAGAGCCCCCGCCGTCGGCGAGGGCTCTCTCCCTTTCGTGGTATTTCCCGGCGCGGTTCGCCGGTTTCCCCGCAGGGCTTCGTCGGCACCGGCCGGGCGGGTTCCCCCGATGTTCCGACGGCGTTCCGCCGCCGTTCGCCCCGGGGCGAAAGCGCTTTCCCGCCGAAAGGCGGGAAAGGCGGGGGCGAAACGTCGGGGCGCCATTCCCCGCCTCTCCGGAACACCCGGTGGGAGCCCGGCGAACATTCGGGAAAATCCCACCGGCTTTTCGGATGATCTTCCGCCCATCACCCGACTCGGGCCCCGGAACCGCTCAATGGCAGTCCCAGTGCTCCCCGTGGGCGGCGTGCCGGTGGCCGTGGTGGAGGTAGTCCAGGTGGTCGCCGTGGCGCACGGCCTCGTGACCGCACCCCTCGCCGTGCCGGTGGTCGTCGTGATCGACGTGCTCGGCGTGGCCCTCGGGTTCGCACTCGTCCCAGTGGCCGTCGTGCTCGCGGTGCAGGTGGCCGTCGTGGGCGAAGTCCAGGTGGTCGCCGTGCGGCACCGGTTGGTGCCCGCAGCCGGGACCGTGTTCGTGGGTGTGGTCGGTGTGCTCGCGATGGGGGGTCGCGGTGGTCATGGGTCGCCTCCCGGGGATCCGGGGTTGTCGGTCCGGCCCGCGACGGGACGGGTCGGACGGCCGTGCGACGACCGCCCGTACCCGATCGGCGTCCCGGGCGATGACATGCCTCACCTTCGATGGTGGCACGCCCGCCCCCGTCGCGCCCCCGTCGCGGGCGCCAGGGCGGGCGCCCGCGACGGGGTCCGGGTCAGCGGGCGGGCGTGCCCGCCACGGGTTCCGGAGCCGCCCGCTCCGCTTCGGCCCCCGACGAGTCGGCCCCGGCGGTCGGCGTCGGCTCCATCGCCTCCGAGGGGTCGAAGGAGGTGGCGGTGTCGTACGCCTCCCGGTCCAGGATCCGCTCCCGGGAGGAGACGATCACCGGCACCGCCGCCTGACCGGCGACGTTGGCGGCGGTCCGGATCATGTCCAGGATCGGGTCGATCGCCAGCAGCAGACCGACACCCTCCAGGGGCAGGCCCAGCGTGGAGAGGGTCAGGGTGGTCATCACCGTCGCGCCGGTCAGACCGGCCGTGGCGGCCGATCCGATCACCGAGACGAAGACGATCAGCAGGTACTCCTGCAACCCGAGGTCGATGCCGAAGATCTCCGCGACGAAGATCGCCGCCAGCGCCGGGTAGATCGCGGCGCAGCCGTCCATCTTGGTCGTGGCGCCGAACGGCACCGCGAAGCTCGCGTACTCCCGGGGCACGCCCAGCCGCTCGGTCACCCGCTGGGTCACCGGCATGGTGCCGACGGAGGAGCGGGAGACGAAGGCGAGCTGGATCGCGGGCCAGGCACCGCGGAAGAAGCGCATCGGGCTCACCCCGGCGAAGACCCGCAGCAGCAGCGGGTAGACGCCGAACATCACCAGCAGCGAGCCGACGTAGACGTCCACGGTGAAGACCGCGTACTGCCCCAGCAGGTCCCAGCCGTACTCGTTGATCGCGCGGCCGATCAGGCCGAGGGTGCCCAGCGGGGCGAGGCGGATGATCCACCACAGGGCCTTCTGCACCACGGCCAGCAGCGCCTCGCCGACCCGGATGGCCGGGGCCGCGCGGTCGCCGAGGGCCAGGGCGGCGATGCCGAGGACCACGCCGAGGAAGACGATCTGCAGCACCCTCAACTCGGTGAAGGGCGTGACCACGTCGGTGGGGATGATGCCGGTGAGGAAGTCCAGCCAGGAGCCGGAGTTCTCCGGCGCGGCACCGTCGGCCGGGGTCAGGCCGGTCCCGGAGCCGGGGTTGGTCAGCAGCCCGATGGTCAGGCCGATGGCGACCGCGATCAGCGAGGTGATCAGGAACCACAGCAGGGTCTGACCGGCCAGGCGGGCCGCGTTGGAGACGCGGCGGAGGTTGGTGATCGAGACCGCGATGGCCAGCAGCACCAGCGGACCCACCGCCAGGCGCAGCAGCTGGACGAAGATCCGGCCGATCTCGGAGAGCGTGGTGCCCAGCCACTCCACCTGCCAGGTGCGGGCCACCCAGCCGAGGAGGACGCCGGCGACGAGGCCGACGAGGATCTGCGCCCAGAACGGCGGCAGGGATATCCGGCGGCGCGCGGCCGGACCGGGCTCCGGTTCGGAACCGGGGGCGGCGGGCACCGAGGTGC
>NZ_VKHS01000411.1 GCF_014141525.1 Streptomyces calidiresistens | reverse complement strand
CCGCCCTCCCGCTCCGCCGCCCGGCGGTCGGCCTCCGTGACGGCGGCCTCCACGTCCGCCTCCACCTCCGGCTTCCGCACGCCGAGCCCGGCCAGGGGGCCGGAGCCACCCTCCTGCTTCACCGGCGAGAGCAGGATGTACTCGGTGCCGACCGAGGTGTGCTCCAGCCGCAGGGCCTCGCGGAAGGTCAACTCCAACACCTTGCGGGAGGCGTTGGCGTAGGGGACGAGGTCGGGAACCCCGGCGTCGACCGTGACCGGGGGGAGTGCCGTTTCGGCCGCCTCCCGGACCGCGTCGACCGACCCGATCCTTCCCAGCAGCACGCCGGTGCCGATCGCCTCCGGCTGGGAGAGGAGGCCGAGCTCCGGGTGGGCGGGGTGGATCTCGGCGTGCCCCGTTCGCCGCGCCTCGTTCCGCGAGGCCATCACCACGTTCCTCGCCCGGCGGGTGAAGCGGCCGAAGCCGTCCTTCGGGTCGAGCGCCGGGTCTCACCGGGGCGGGAAGGGGTGAAGCGCCGATATCGGTCCAGGAGGCGCCGGAGCGGCCGGCCCGGTCCACGAAATGACCGATCAGGTGGTCGGCCACCTCCCCGAGGTGTTCGCCGGCGATGACGGCGGCGGAGAGGCGGCCGAGGGTGTCGGCGCGCGTGCGCTCCACCGCCTCGATCAGGTCGTCCGGGCGCACCGGACGGGAGGGGGTGATGGGATTCGTCATGCTGTCCACCCGGGGGTGACAGTGAGGAATGTCAACCCCGGGTTGACAAGGGGTGGTGACCCGCGGCGTGCCCCCGTGTCCCCCGATCGGGGGACACCGGCTGTCGGCCGACCGCGGGCCGGCGCCCGAGACCGGCGGCCCGCGAGCATGGGGTCAGGGCTCGGGGAGGGCGCCGGAACCACCGGCACCCGGCCCGTCGGAAGGGGGAAGGGCCGTGGAGGACGCCGTGCGAGGGGAGGCCCGGGGAGAGCCGGTTCGGGAGTACCGGGTGAACATCCGCCGGTGGTGGGACGGGGTGGTGCCGCTGGTGGCGCTGGGCACCCTCGCCCTCTCCCTGTTCGTCGAACCCCTGTACATCACCCACCTGTGGGGCCTGGCGGTCTGCTCGGCGCTGCTCGTCATCGTGTACGCGGTCGGGGTGCGCGGTGCGCTCACCACCCGGGTGACGGACCCGCCGCCGCACGGGACACGGGCGGTGCCCGCTCGGGTGCTGCTGCCGGTGATCGCGGTGGCGGCGGCCTGCTTCGGCCCCGCCGCACTGGTGCTCCAACTGATCGTCCTGCCCCTGGTGTGGGCCTTCTCCGGCACCGTGCGCCGGGCCCTGGTCGTCACCGTCCCGACCGTTCTCGGCATGGGCACGGCGGCCGTCCACGGGCCGTGGCTCATCAGCCGGTTCGTCCTCGACCTCGACCCGCCCACGGGCGGCAACCCGTGGACGGTCGGCGCGCTCCAGATCGCCGTCCTGCTCTTCGGCACGGCCTCCGGCGCCTGGATCACCCATCTCGGCAACTGGGGCGCCGAGCGGAACCGGCTGTTGGAGGAGGTGCGCGAGTCCCGGCGGGCCGAGGCGACCGCCCACCGGGAGGCGGGGGCGGCGGCCGAGCGCGAGCGCATCGCCCGCGAGGTGCACGACACCATCGCCCAGCACCTGACCGGCATCGTCGTCCTCGCCCAGCGGGCGCGCGGCGGGGAGACCGGTGCGGAGGAGTCCGACGGTGGCGGCACCGATGAGGACCCCGGCATCCCCGAACTCATCGAGACCACCGCCCGGGAGGCGCTGGAGGAGGCGCGTGCCCTGATCGCGGCCAACGCCGCCCCGCCGCACGGCAACGGCCTCGCCGACTCCCTGGTCCGCCTCGGGGAGCGGTTCCGGCGGGAAACCGGCCTGCCGGTCGCCGTGACCGTCACCGGCCCCGTCGATCGACTCGGTCGCGACCGGGAGGTGCTGGTGCTGCGCTGCGCGCAGGAGGCGATGGCCAATGTCCGCAAGCACGCCGCCGCGCACCGTGTCGATGTGACCCTGCGGGTCGCGGACGGGGAGGCCGTCCTGACGGTCCTCGACGACGGCCGGGGTGCGCCGCTCGACGCCCCCGACACCGGGGCCGGGTTCGGCCTGCCGGGAATGCGCGACCGACTCCTGCCCATCGGCGGGGAGTTGACGGTGGGGCCGCCGGGCGACGGCCGCCCCGGCACCCTGCTGACGGTCCGCCTGCCCGTCGGGGAGGAGTGCGGGGCGTCGGTCGTCCCGGCCCCCGCGGCGGCCGGTCGGGGAGGGGCCGCGTGACGGCGGGGCCGGGCGCCGCGCCCGTCCGGGTGCTGGTCGTGGACGACCACCCGATCGTCCGGGAGGGCCTGGTGGCCCTCCTGGATCGGGCCGGCGGCGTCGAGGTGGTCGGCGCGGCCGGTGACGGGGAGGAGGCGGTGGCACTGGTGGCCACCCGGTCCCCCGACGTGGTCCTGATGGACCTGCGGATGCCCGGTGGGGACGGGGTCGCCGCCACCGCCCGGATCACCGCCGACCACCCCGGCACGCGGGTCCTGGTCCTCACCACATGGGAGGGCGACCACGACATCCTCGGGGCGGTCGAGGCCGGGGCCCGGGGCTACCTGCTGAAAGCGGCCCCGGGGGAGGAGATCCTGGCCGGGGTGCGGGCGGTGGCCGCCGGCGAGACGGCGCTCTCGCCCCCGGTCGCCGCCCGACTGGTCGCCCGGGCCCGGGGCGGGGGAAGCCGGCCCCGGCTCTCGGCCCGCGAGCGGGAGGTGCTCGGGCTCGTCGCCGAGGGGCTCGGCAACCCCGACATCGCCCGTCGTCTGTTCATCGGGGAGGCCACGGTGAAGACCCACCTGGCCAGGATCTTCGTCAAGCTCGGCGTGGACGACCGCACCCGGGCCGTCACCCGGGCGCTGGAGTGCGGCATCCTCCCGCCCCCCTCCGGCTGACGCCCGGACCCGGCCGGGTCCGGGTGAGGAGCGCTGCAGACGGTGTGGGACCACCACCTCTCGGCCACACCCGTCCTTCTGGTCCTGGTGGGCAGCGGCCTCTCCGTGATGGAGGCGCTCCAGACCTGTGGCCGACCCTTCTTCGGCCGCGCCGGTCGGATGGTGGTGAGACCGTTCAACCCGGCGGATGTTCGTGCCATGACGGGGCTTCCCGCCGCCGAAGCCGTTGACGCGCTTCTGATCACCGGCGGGTTTCCGGAGTTGGTCCGCTCCCGGAAGCCGGGAACGGACCGGCGGAGGTACCTGCGGGAGGCGTGTGGGGATCCGCTCTCCCCGCCGGTCGTGGCCGGGGAGCTCTCACTGCTCGGGGAATTTCCCGGAACGACCCGGGCCCGGTCCGTGCCGGAGGCCATCGGGGCGGGGGAACGCACCTTCGGGGCCATCGCCGCCCCGGTGGGCGGATCGGAGGGTCTGCCCTCCGGCACACCGACGCCCATTCTCGCCGTGCCGCGCGACAAGCGGGTGGTGGAGACGGACCGGCCGCTCTCCACCACCACCGACACGAAGAACAGGCGGTACCGGATCGCCGATCCCCACCTCCGCTTCCGGCCGGCCTTCAAGCCCCGGGTGCTGCCGCTCATCGAGCGGGGGAGGGGCGACGTGGCATTCGATCGCGTCGAACGCTCATGGACCACATGGCGTGGGCGGGCGGTCGAGCCCCTCATCCGTGAATCGCTGCTTCGTCTCCTGCCGGACGAGCAACGGCCCGACACCTCGGCGATCGGTGGATGGTGGAATCGGCGGAACAACCCCGACCCCGTCGGAGCCGATCGGCAATCGCCGGCCGGACGGATCCACTTCGTCGGCTCCGTGAAGTGGCTGGAGAACCGCTCCTTCGACCGCAGGGGTCACGACGCGCCGGTCCGTGATCTGCTCGCGGTGCCCGGAACCGATCCGGACACACCCCTGGTCGCGGTCTCCCGGCCCGGGGTCGCCGAGGGACTCCCCCGGCCGCCCGGTGGGGTCCCGAGGACCTCGTAGGGGCCCGGGAACCCCGATGAACCCGCCGGGCCACGGGAAAACCCCCGGCGTGACCCGGCCCCGCCCCGGTGGCCCGGCCGTCGGGCCCGACCCCGCGCCGGGCAGAATGCGGGGCATGGCCTCCGCCCCGCCGATCGTCGGCTTCGACCTCGACATGACCCTCATCGACTCCCGCCCCGGCATCCACGCCACCTACACGGCGCTGGCCGCCGAGACCGGCGTGTTCATCGACGCGGACCTCGCGATCACCCGCCTCGGGCCCCCGCTGGAGCAGGAACTGGCGCACTGGTTCCCCGCCGGGCGGATCACGGAGGTCGCCGACCGGTACCGCGCGCTCTACCCGGAACACGGCATCGCCGCCACCCCCGCCATGCCCGGCGCGGCGGAGGCGATCGCGGCGGTCCGGGAGGCGGGCGGACGGGCCCTGGTCGTCACCGCCAAGTACGGCCCCAACGCCAAGCTGCACCTGGACCACCTGGGACTGACCCCGGACGTGCTCGTCGGCGACCTGTGGGCGGAGGCGAAGGCGATCGCCCTGCGCGAGCACGGAGCCGGGATATACGTCGGCGACCACCTCGGCGACATCCGGGGCGCGGTCGCGGCGAACGCGCTGTCGGTGACCGTGCCCACCGGGCCGTACGGGGCGGAGGAGTTGCGGGAGGCCGGGGCGGACGTGGTGCTCCCCGACGGGCTGCCGGGGTTCCCCGCCTGGCTGGCCGGCCACCTCGCCGCGGGCGCCTGAGCCGCCCGGCGGGCGGTCGCGCGGACGAAAGGCGCACCGGTCCCGGCCGGAAGCGTCACGGCCAACGCCGTCCCCGGGCGCTCCGGTGCCGTGCGCCGGGACGGTGACCGGTCGGCCGCGCGGCCACCGCGAGGGGCGGGCGTGCGTGAGGGGCGGGCGTGCGT
>NZ_VKHS01000410.1 GCF_014141525.1 Streptomyces calidiresistens | reverse complement strand
GGTTCCCCCATCGGGGGCGGGCGTCGTCGCCCCGACACCACCGGGGGCCGCCGGGGCGGGGTGTTCCGCTTCGCCCCCGGTCGGCACCCGTCACCGGCCGGGGACGGGCCCCGTGTCGCGGAACCCGTCCGTCGTCCCCGCGCGGCGTCGCCGCCCCGGGGGCCTCAGCCGCGGGGGCGCTGGAGGTTGGCGACGAACTTGTACCGGTCGCCCCGGTACACCGAGCGCACCCACTCCACCGGCTCCCCGGAGGCGTCCCGCGAGTGCCGGGAGAGCAGCAGCATGGGCAGGCCCACGTCGGTGCCGAGCAGCCCGGCCTCCGCGGGGGTGGCCAGCGAGGTCTCGATGGTCTCCTCGGCGGAGGCCGGGTGCACCCCGTACACCTCGGCCAGCGCGGTGTAGAGGGAGGTGTACTTCACCAGGCTGCGGCGCAGCGCGGGGAAGCGCTCCTGGGACAGGTGGGTGGTCTCTATGGCCATCGGCTCGCCGCTGGCCAACCGGAGCCGTTCGATGCGCAGCACCCGGCCGTCCACGGGGATGTCGAGCAGGGCGGCGAGGCGCTCGTCGGCGTTGATGTAGCCGATCTCCAGGAGTTGGGAGGTCGGCTCCAGGCCCTGGGCGCGCATGTCCTCGGTGTAGGAGGTGAGCTGGAGCACCTGCGCGACCTTCGGCTTGGCGACGAAGGTGCCCTTGCCCTGGATGCGCTCCAGCCGGCCCTCGACCACCAGCTCCTGGAGCGCCTGGCGCACGGTGGTGCGGGAGGTGTCGAATTCGGTGGCGAGCGACCGCTCCGGCGGCACGGGGGTGCCGGGCGGCATGGTTTCCGTCATTTCCTGGAGGTGCCGCTTGAGGCGGTAGTACTTCGGCACCCGCGCGGTGCGGGTGCGGTCGGCCGTTTCCGCCGTCCGGGTGGAGCCGGCCGGGCCGGCGGCCCCCGGGGCCGCGTCCGTCGCCCGGGCGGTCCCGACCACCTGGTTCTCTTCTGTCGTCACCGGCTCCTCCGTGGATTGCGGCTCACATGGTGGCACGGGCCGAACGGGGGTGCCCGGCGGCCCGGGTGTCAGTCCGGTAACGGACAGCCTGCCCCTTCGGCACGGCCCTTGACACCCTTACTGGTCTAGTCCAGAGTTCATCGCAACTGGTCTAAACCTCTTGACTACACCACTAAAGGCCGTCCCGTGACCAGGCGCAAGGGGGTCCGGCCTCCCCGGGAGGGTGACGTGAAGCGCAAGCTGATGGCAGCCATCGGTGTGGCGACGCTGGCGGTCGGGGCGACCGCCTGCGGCACCGACGACAGTGGTAACGGTGGAAACGGCGGCAGTGGTTCCGGTGGCAACACCGACTCCATCACCGTCTGGCTGATGGACGGCTCCGCCCCCGACGCCTGGATCGAGGAGCTGAACACCGCCTTCGAGGAGGAGCACGGGGTCTCGGTCAACGTCGAGATCCAGGAGTGGAACGGCATCCAGGAGAAGATCACCACCGCGCTGTCCGAGGACGGCACCGTGGACGTCCTGGAGATCGGCAACACCCAGACCGTCGGCTTCGCGGCCACCGGCGGCCTCGCCGACCTCGGCGAGTTCGAGGGCGAGGCCTGGAACGCCACCATGCTGGACTCCGCCACCGTCGACGACACCCTCTACGCCCTGCCCTGGTACGGCGCCAACCGCGTCGTCATCTACGACAAGGGCATCTGGGAGGAGGCCGGCGCCGAGGTCCCCACCACCCGCGACGAGTGGATCGAGGCCCTCGAGCTCATCGAGGAGAACACCGACGCCGAGCCGATCTACCTGCCCGGCCAGAGCTACTACGTGATGGGCGGATTCATCGCCGACGAGGGCGGCGCCTTCGCCGTCCAGGAGGGCGACGAGTGGACCGGCGCGCTGAACACCCCCGAGGCCGAGGCCGGGATGGAGTTCTACGCGCAGCTCCAGGAGTTCTCCAACTCCCCGACCGACAACGACGAGGCCAGCCCGCAGCAGTCCACCGAGGTCGTCCCGCAGGGTGACGTCGCCTCCTGGATCGGCCTCGGCTGGGAGGCCGGCGGCGCCATCGCCACGATCGAGGAGCAGGGCGAGGAGGCCGACTTCGGCTACTTCCCGGTCCCCGGCAAGACCGCCGACCAGCCCGGCCACGTCTTCCTCGGCGGCTCCAACCTGGCCGTCTCCGAGCGCGCCGGCGACCAGGAGCTGGCCAAGGAGTGGCTGCGGATGGCCACCTCGCAGGAGTGGGCGCAGAAGTTCGTCGACGAGAACAACGGCGGCGTCGTCCCCAACCGCACCGACGTGACCGCCTCCCCGGAGGAGGACACCTTCGCCGCCGCCATGGTGCAGTCCGCCGAGGTCGGCTACCTGCCCCCGCTGACCACCGGATGGGCGAACGTCGAGGTCGTCCCCAACCCCATCAAGGACCTCATGACCAAGGTCCTGAACGGCGAGGACTACGCCGCGGCGGCCGAGGAGGCCGACGCCGAGATCACCACGCGCATCAACCGCGACTGATACACCTGACGTGCGGGGGGTCGCCGACCGGACGGTCGGCGACCCCCCGCCGCTCCGGCGCAGCCGGGCTCACGACCGTCCGATCGCGAGGAAGACCCCCATGACCCCACCGGCCCGGGCAGTCGAGCCCGCGGCGCCGGCCGCCGCCACCGGCCGTCGGTTGCCCACCGGCTGGCTTCCGTACCTGCTCATCGCCCCGGCGGTGCTCTCCCTCGGCCTGGTCCTGGGGTGGGCCCTGCTGAGGAACGTGCTGATCTCCTTCCAGGAGTTCGGCCGCCGCCAGTTGATCACCCGGACCACCGAGTGGGCGGGGTTCGACAACTACGTCGAGGTCCTGAACAACCCCCGGTTCTGGGACACGCTGGTCCGCACCTTCGTCTTCATGGCCGTCAACGTGGTCCTGATCATGGTGCTCGGCACGCTCATCGGGCTGCTGCTCAACCGGCTCGGCAAGAAGATGCGGCTCACCCTGTCCATCGCGCTGGTGATGGCCTGGGCCATGCCGATCATCCCCAGCACCGTGCTGTTCTCCTGGATCTTCCACACCCAGTACGGCCTGATGAACTGGTTCATGGGCACCCTGGGCTTCACCGGCTTCGAGCAGCACAACTGGTTCGGCACCGGCACCTCCACGCTGGCCATCGCCACCCTCCTCATCGTGTGGATGTCGATCCCCTTCGTGGCCCTGAACCTCTACGCCGGCCTGACGACCATCGGCGGCGAGATCTACGAGGCCGCCCGCATGGACGGCGCCTCCGCGTGGCGGATCTTCCGCTCCATCGTCCTGCCGATCATGAAGCCGTTCTTCCTGATCACCACCTTCCTGGAGATCATCTGGGTCTTCAAGGCGTTCGCCCAGGTCTACGCCCTCAACGGCGGCGGACCCTCGCGCGCCTCGGAGACCCTGCCGGTCATGGCCTACATCGAGGGCATGGGGCAGCAGCAGTTCGGCGCCGCCGCCGCCATCTCCGTGCTCACGCTCCTCATCCTGCTGGGGGCCATGTCGTACTACTTCCACCTGATCCTCAAGCAGGAGAAGGAGCAGCAGTCATGAGCCAGGACACCACCGCCACCGGTCCCGACGGCGGTTCCGGCTCCCCGGACGTCACCGGACCCGACGGCCCCTCGCGCTCCACCGCCGCCGGCCCCACCGGCGCCGCCGCGGGCGGCGTCGTCGGCCGCCTCGCCGAGGTCAACATCGCCGGCCCGCACGGTGCCCCGCCGCCCTCCGACCCGGTGCGGCAGACCGTCGCCGGCATCCCCCGCACCCCTGATGGCGGCCCCTCCCGGGTGCCCTTCCGCCGCCGCTTCCACCGGATCTGGCCCAACGCGGTCGCCCTGATCACCGCCGCGATCTTCATCTTCCCCGTCTACTGGATGATCACCAGCTCCCTCAAGGAGCGCGGCGACATCCTCACCCGGGACCCGGTCTTCCTCTTCGTCCCCACCTTCGAGAACTACTCCACCGCCATGGGCGCGGACCTGTTCTGGACCTACGTGCGCAACAGCGTCGTGGTCACCGTCTGCGCCGTGCTGCTGGCCCTGCTGGTCGCCCTCGCCGCCGGCTTCGCCATCGCCCGGATGGAGTTCAAGGGCCGTCGCGGCATGATCCTGGTGATCATGATGGCGCAGATGGCCCCGTGGGAGGTGCTCATCATCGTGATGTACCTCAACGCCCGGGACCTGGAGATGCTCAACAGCCTCCTCGCCCTGACCATCATCTACTTCGTGATGGCGCTGCCCTTCACCCTGTGGACGCTGCGCGGCTTCATCGCCGCCGTGCCCAAGGAACTGGAGGAGGCCGCCCTCATCGACGGCTGCTCCCGCACCCGCGCCTTCTTCAGCGTGATCTTCCCGCTGCTCGCGCCCGGCCTCATGGCCACCTCGATCTTCGGCTTCATCATGGCCTGGAACGAGTTCGCCATGGTCCTGGTGCTCAACAAGGCGCCCGAGGCCAAGACCCTCCCGGTGTGGCTGTCCAGCTTCCAGACCGCCTTCGGCAACGACTGGGGCGCCACCATGGCCGCCTCCACCCTCGTCACCATCCCGGTCCTGGTCCTCTTCCTGATCCTCCAGCGTCGGGTCACCGGTGGCATGGCCGCCGGGGCCGTGAAGGGATGACCCCCGACATGTCCGTACCGACCGCCGCGCCCCGGAAGCCGGACGCCCTGGAGCGCGACGCCCTCGCCGTCCTGCACCCCACCTTCCACGGCACCGACACCCCGCCGGCCTGGCTGCTGCGCCTGCTGGAGAGCGGCGGGATGACCGGCGTCGGCCTCTTCGGCCGCAACGTCGTCTCCGACGAGCAGGTCACCGGCCTCACCGCCCGCCTGCACGCCGCCAACCCCGAGGTCCTGATCGCCATCGACGAGGAGGGCGGCGA
>NZ_VKHS01000041.1 GCF_014141525.1 Streptomyces calidiresistens | reverse complement strand
GGCCCGGGGACGCGGGGCGGGACATCAGAACCGACCGGGGGCGTGGTGGCGCAGCAGGTGGGTGAGCAGCTCGGTGAACCGACGGCGGTCCTCGGGGTCGAGGGGGGCGAGCAGCCGTTCCTGGACCTCGTCCAGGGCCTTCCCGGTGCGTTCCGCCTGCTCGCGACCGGCGGGGGTGACGGTGACGACGTTGCGGCGACGGTCGGCGGGATCGGGGCGGCGCTCCGCGTGGCCCCGGGCGACCAGTTCGTTGAGGGCGGCGACGACATCGCTGCGGTCGATGCCGCAGCGCCGTCCCAGGGCCGCCTGGCTGGCCGGGCCGCCCTCCACGAGGGCGACGAGCAGGGCGTAGTGGTAGCGGCCGGCGCCGGCGGCGGTGAAGGCCTCCCGGGCCAGGTGGGCGGCGTGGTCGGCCAGCCGGGTGAGCAGCCAGCTGGGAGTGGTGCGCAGCCGCTCGGGGGCGCGGTCGTCGGCCGGGGTGCTCATGGGACGAGCCTACCTCCGCCCTCCCCGGTTGTTGGTGTGACCCACGAATGGCTATGTTGGTGCAACCAACGTTGGTCGAACCAACTCTTGCGGGCGATGCCCCGCACCTCCGCCCCTTCCGTCGAGTCCGCCGAGTCCGCCGAGTCCGCCCGGGCCCACCCGGGCACGGAGCGCACCGGTGGCCCCTCCGGGCATCGCTCCGTGCCTCCACCGCGCCCCGGGGCGGCACCACTGCGAGGAGTTCCCGTGTCCCCCGACCCCACCGATCCGACACCCGCTCCGGACCCCGTTCACCTCCCCGAGCCCTCCGCCGACCGGCCGATGACACCTCCCGGGACCGCGTCGGAACCCACCGCCGAAGGGGGACCCGCCCTCCGGACCGGCACCGCGAGCGGAGCCGTCGCCGCGGTCCCGGCGGCAGCCGGGACCCGGACGGAGGCGTCACCCGAAGGCGGACCCGGCACGGCTGCCGGAACGGGACCCGGTGCCGGACCCCACCCGCGCCGCTGGTGGGCCCTGGCCGCCGTGGCCGTCGGCCAGCTGATGATCGCCGCCGACGCCACCGTCCTGCACATCGCCCTCCCCACGATCCAGCCCGACCTCGGACTCGGGGACGGCATCCGCCACTGGCCGATCACCGCCTTCGCCCTCGCCTACGCCGGACTGCTGCTGCTCGGCGGTCGACTCCCACGCCTTCTCGGGCTCCGCACCTGCCTGCTGATCGGACTCGGTGGGTTCGCCGCCGCCTCGCTCCCGGCCGGCCTCGCCGGGAACCCGGAAACCCTCATCGCGGCCCGTGGGCTCCAGGGAGCCTTCGGCGCCCTCTACACACCCTCGGCCCTCGCCCTTCTGGGGACGACCTTCACCGCACCGGCCGATCGCGCCCGGGCCTTCGGGGTCTACGGCACGATCATGGGGGCGAGCACCGCCGTGGGATTGGTGCTCGGTGGCGCCCTCACCGAGTGGGCAGGGTGGCGCTGGAGCCTCCTGGTGGCGGTGCCCATCGCGTGCACCGCCCTCATCGGCGTCCTCGTGACCGTGCACGCCGATCCCCCCGGCGAGCGGGGCCGCCTCGATGTGCCGGGCGCGCTGCTCGGTACGGCGGGCCTGATCGCCCTCGTGCACGGCTTCGGCCGCACCGGGACCGTCGGGTGGGGCGACCCGCTGACCCCGCTGCTCCTCGCCCTCGGCGTCGGCCTGCTGGTCGCCTTCGTCCGGGTTCAACGCCGGTCACCGCACCCGCTGCTCCCGCTCCGGCTGTTCGCGAATCGCGCGCGGGTCGTCTCCTACCTGTCGGTGTTCGCCATGGCGATGGGCACCTTCGCGGGGTTCTTCCTGCTGACCTTCGCACTCCAGGACGCCCGGGGCCTCGATCCGTTGCGCACCGGACTCGCCTTCCTGCCCTACCCCCTGGCCATGATCGTCGGTGTCCGGTGCCTGCGCCGACCACTGGAGCGGGTGGCGCCGCACCGGCTCCTCGTCCCCGGCCTCCTGCTCACGGGATTCGGGCTCGCACTTCTCCCGGTGCTCGGCCCGGACAGCCCGTACCCCACGCACATCCTGCCGATCTTCGCCCTGCTCGGACTGGGCGGCGCGGCCGTGCTGGTGACGGCGAACAGCACCGCGACCCGGGACGCCGGGCCGGACACCGCCGTCGCCGGGGCGCTGGTCATGGTCTCCATGCAGGTCGGCTCGGCGTTCGGCGTGGCCGGGTTGGGCGCGGTGGCCGCCGCGACGGCCGGAGGCGACAGCGTCACCGATGTCCTGCGCGGCCACGGAATCGCCGGCCTGGTGGCGGCCGGCCTCCTCGCGGGCACCGCCGCCCTGGTGCTCTTCCTCTCCCGGGCCCGCGCCGACTCCCGTTTCACGTGAAACATCGCGCCGGTCGGTGGGCCGGTTTCACGCCCCACC
This sequence comes from Streptomyces calidiresistens, assembly GCF_014141525.1. GTDB lineage: Bacteria > Actinomycetota > Actinomycetes > Streptomycetales > Streptomycetaceae > Streptomyces > Streptomyces calidiresistens. The sequence continues at coordinate 12,543 of NZ_VKHS01000041.1, read as the reverse complement.
GGCCGGCGGCACCCCTCCCGGGCCGCGACCCCTCACCCCGGGTTCCCCGGCGGAGTCACTCCTCCGGGCCCCGTTCGGCGATCGCCCGGCGGGCCTCCCGCCACACCCGCTCGAACTCCTCGGCTGTCAACCACTCCGGTTCGTACCCCTCCCACTCCCGGACGGGCGGCTCGGCGGTCGCCCCGTACCGCGCCTCATACGCCCCGGCGGTTCCGGCGCGCCACGCCGCCTCCCACTCCTCCGAGTCGGCGGCCACCTCGGCGGTCCGCTCCGGTCCCCGGAGTTCCACCTGCCGGCGAACCCGGCCGTCCTCCCCCACCTCGAAGAGGAACAGCACGTCCTCCTCCACCCAGTGGCAGCGCATCCACCTCGTCACCACCCCATGATGCCGAGCGGCACCGATCCGCCCGGCGACCCACCCCGCGCTTCGCACCCGGGTCGCGAGAGGCGGTCGCACCGATTCGGGGAGAGGCTGCTCGCCGGCGCGACCATGCGGCTTCGGAAGGCGTCGGGTTCGGATCGGTCGACTTGGCGTCAATCGCCTCCCGGAGCCGGTCGGTCGGATCGGTCCGGGAGCCCCGGCGCACCGCGCGCGGGATCAGGCCCCGTCCCACTCCGTGCGGCGAGGCCGGAGACCTCGGCCCCCGCGACGGTCACCACGGTCATCACTCCCTCTGCGGCGGGATCACCGGCCCCCGCGTCGCGCCCGTCGATCACCACCGGGCCTCCCGGCGCCAGGATCACGTTGCCCGGGTGCAGGTACCGGTGCAGCACCCGGTCGGCCTCCCACGCGTACACATCCGCGTCCCGTCCCGAGCGATCGACTCCACCCCTGATCACCCATCCTGTCGTACCGTCATCCGTCGGACGTGTGGAAACCCCTGTCCCGCCCTCACCCTTCCGGATCTGCACGTGGTGATGTGCCGTGCGAGGTGCACCGTCACCTGTACGCGATACGGGGCTGCGCCGTTGATGGGGAGTCGAACCCCGCGTTGCCCTCCACGCGCCAGGAGTGGGCCGGAGTCCGCCGACCCGCGGTGTGTGCACGCCTCCGGAACGGCTACCCGCTCCACGGTCCTCTTGCGTTGTCCGTTCCGTCGCTTCTCACCGCTCGCGCCCCGGCGGGGCCCGCCGGGAGACTCACTCCAGCAGGTCGACCTCCCAGTTCGTCCGCTGGATCCGGACATCGACCCCGCGGATCTCCCGGGCGAGGACATCCGCCCGGGCGCGCAGTTCGGCGACCGGGAGCGCGGAGAGCATCAGCAGTTCGGACCGGAGCTGCCGGCCGTACCCCCGCTCCCCCGTGCCGGCCGCCGCGTCCGCCGCGGCGGTGACGACGGAGTGGCGCAGACGCAGCACATCCCGGTGGGCGAGCGCGTCGGAGAGCGTGCCACCGTCCTCCATCCGCACGGCGGCGTTGGTCCGGTTGATGCGCCGGATCAGCGTTTCGAGCCGGCCCGACACCTCGTCGGCCTCGGCCAGGAGACCGGCCGCGTCCTCGGCAGGGGTCTCACCCTCCTGGTACCGGGCGTTGCCCATCACCCGCGACCGCAGCTGCTCCACGCGCCGCGTCGCCTCCGCGCGCTCCGCGAGCGCCTCCGCGAGCTTCACCGTCCCCGCCCCCTCGGTTCGACCACCGCACGAGCCTACGAACGACCCCGGAGCCGGCGCACCGCCTTTTCCACCCCGCTCCCGGCAGTGGAGGTTTGCCGGAACCTTCAAGCCGGTGAGGGCTCGCCCGGGCCGGCCACTCGCCGAGCCCGGTGATTGCGGTACGCGAGGGAGGGGACGACGGTTTCGGGGGCGGTCGGATCGGTGCTGTGCACGAGAACCACCTCGAGACGGAAGGGCCGCCCCCGGAAGGCGACCTTCCCCGGGAGATCACCACGGGCGTGATCGTGTCACCCCCGCCGAGGTCGTGGTCGAGTCAGAGTTCGTCGATGAAGCGGTCGCGGTGTTCCCGCAGAAGCTCGACTCCCTCACCGGCGCTACATCTCATCGGGCAACGTTCGCCTCGTGGTGGGTGCACGTGCTCTGCCTTGTGGCGGGGTGTGCGGTGGCGGTCTCCTCGGGACGCGGGCTCCGAGGGCTGTGCCGCCATGGCCAAGTACTCCAGGGCTTTCGCCGGGTTCGAGGCCGGGTCCGCGATCGAATCGAGCACCAGCCGGTGATCCGTCCAGGGCTCGTACTCGGTCCCTCGCTCCCGCACTGCCTGCCAGGTCGGCTCCTCGAAGCCCGGGATGCCGCGGGATCGGCGCTCCAATCGCTGCCGATGCACCCGCGAGTCCGAGCACACCACCTCGATGAACGCCACTGGCACCCGGTGGCGGGCGGCCAGCGTCCGCCACTGCCGGCGAGCCGCCTCCACTGCGTTGACCGCGTCGATGATTGCGCTTTGGCCCAGCGCCGGGACACCGTCGGCCACTGCCTCGGCAACGAGATGGGCCGCCGGGCCCGTTTTGGCTGACCGCGGTCCACGCCGGCACGCCACATCGCCGCCTCGACAGGGTCGACCGGCACCACCGCAGCAGGCAGCGCCCGTCCCAATCCCTCGGCGACCGAACTCTTTCCCGCTGCGGGCAGACCGGCCATCACGATCAGCATGACGGCACTGTCGCACACCCGGCTGTCGGCGACCGGCCGGGTGGCGACCACACCGCCGACGAACGCCTCCGCGAGGTCGTGAACAGGGCGAACATTGCCTGCCGCGGTGTAGGTTCTCAGCTTCGCTGTCAGATGGCGTCGCTGTGACCCGGGCTTCTTTCCCTTGTCTCAGGTCGTGTCGCTTTGCTGTTGTCTCAGCAGCGTGTCATTTCCCCGGCCGGGGACGGTGTGCGTCCGGTCAGGCAGTCCGGCCGACGAGTACGGAGACGTGGACCTGCTCGGGGAAGGGCTCCGCGTGCGGCATTGCTTTCCGGATGTCGTCCTCGAACGCCGGCCGCTGATCGGCCCCCGGGAGTTGCTCTGCGGGGATAGCGGAGTAGAGGCCGCCGATGACCTGCTGAAAGGTCAGCTCGTCGGTGTAGGAGACCGTCGTGCTCCGCACGTCTGAAAAGCCGGCGTCTTCGAGGGCCTGTGCATACCGGATCCGGTCCTGATCGGCAGTTCCGCAGGATGCGGTCAGTTCGGTCTCGAAGTGCTGTTCCAGGCAGGCGCGCAGAGCACGGGACCAGGCGGTGTCCTGTTGCCATAGCGGCGTCCCGTTAGCGATCACGGCGATGCCTCCGCCTGCGCGGAACAGGGGGAGCGAGTCCCGGAACAGTTCGTCGTGTCGCATCCAGTGGAGAGCCTGTCCGACGACGGTCATCGCAAGGGAAGGCTCGTGGCCCAGCAGTGTGCCGAGGGCTGGAACGTCGGTGTCGGCACCGAGCACCCAGGTGGCGTTGCGGACTTCACGCTGGCCGGCCGCTTCACGAGCAAGGCGAAGCATGTCCGGCTCGGGGTCCATGCCGATCACCGATCGGACTCGGTCGGCGAGCGGGAGGGCAAGCTGTCCTGTGCCGCATCCGAGGTCCAGGACGCTGTCGCCGGGTGTCAGGGAGAAGTAGTCCTGGAGGAAGTCGAGCACTTGCTCGGGATAGGCCCGCCGGAACTTCGCGTAGTACTCAGCCACTTCCCCACTGAACCCAACGGTCATGAGGCAACTATCCCGAGCCCTGTCGCGGTTGGAAAGCCTCACAGCCCCTCTTCGCCGAGAGCGGAAGGGGGAATCGCGGGTTCTTGTTGCGTGCTCCAGGTCGCGGATGGTCTGGATGACGCGGTGTCCGAAGGCGGTGGGGGTGGTGGTGCGCCGTCGCTTGCCGGATCGGTGAACCAGTCGGCCGGACAGTTCCTTCTCCAGTCGGTCGAGATAGCTCCAGACGGTTGCGCGGTCGAGGTTGAGCGCCTTGGCGGCGGCGAGGTCTGGATGGGCGGGCAATTCGGCGAGGACGCGGAGTCGTTTCCGGGATGCGGGGCCGGTCGGCGCGGGGCGGAGGATTTCGGGGACGCTGTGGAGGTTGCCGCGCAGGTCGGGGTGGTGGGTGTGGGTGCCGAAGCGGCGGGCCGGGATCTGGTGGGTCTTGGCCCAGCGGTTCATGGTGGCGGGGCTGACGCCGACGCTCTCGGCGAGTTCGACGAGGGTGCGGCCGTGGACGATGTGCTGCTCGTGGAGCCACTCGCGGGTGATCGTGGCCTTGGGACGGCGGCCGTGCCGGGTGGGGATGCCGTGGTGATGGGCCAACTCGCGAACGGTGTGCCGGTCGGTGCCAAGGCGTACGGCGATCTTCGGGAACGACAGGTTCTCTTCCAGGTGGAGGCGGGCCGGTTCGTCCTTGGAGATGTGCTTGATGGAACCGGAGCGGGGGCCGGGCAGGGTGCCTTGTCCTCCGCGGACGCGCCGGGCTGGGGGGGATGCTCCTCAAGCACGCAGCGGACGGCGGTCGGAGTGGTGTCGAGGTCAGCGGCGGCTTTGCGGGGTGATCGGCCGGCGAGGAGGAGCCGGTGCAGTTCGCTGACGTTGATGTTGCCCGGGTCGGGGCCGGACACATCGAGGCCGCCGACCAGGGTCAGGGGAGGCTGCCGGGCGACGGGTTCGTCGGTGATTCCGTGGCGGGCGAGGAAGTCGTGGGCGGCTTGGTCGAGACCGGCGGCCGGCTCGGGGAAGCGGTTGGTTGCGAACTCGGCGACGCTGTTGCGGAGGAAATTGTCTTTGGCGGTGGGGATGGCGGGGGCGAACTCAAGCGGCAGTCCGCTGAGCCGGTTGAAGAGGTAAGCGCGGGCGATCAGCGGTTTGCGGCCTTTGCCGCGGAAGGCGCCGGTCGCGCGGCAGATCGCCACCCATTCCTGTTCCGGCAGCAGGTTGGTGTAGTCGAGGGTGCGGCGGCGTCGGTAGCCGATGGGCGGCGGATTCCGGGCGAGGTGATCGGCGAGGCGGGTCAGGGCAGCGGTGATCTGCGGCCGGCCCGGGGCGTCTTCCGGGACCTGGAGGATGCGGCTGGTGTTGACCGGGTCAATGGGGCCTCCGAGTTGGGCCGCGGCGGCGTCGATCTCGGTGCGGGTGCCGGTGATCAACACGCATGCCGCCGGTGCCGACCGCAGGAAGCGGTCCCGGGTGGTTCCGGGTGACAGGCGGGCCGCCCGGCTTGGCCAGAGCGGGCCGGGCGGGCATCGGCCGGCAGGCAGCCGTGTTCCAGGCAGGCGAAGGACCAGCCCAGCCGCCAGGAAAGCTTCCAGCGTCCACCGGTCTGTTCCAGGCAGGCCGGGCAGTGGCGCGAGCCGCCGGCCCGTCCCCGAAGCAACCGCCGGTTGACGTGCCGGGTGCCGGGGTCGATGAGCACTGCCCGCCCGTCGTAGGTGAAGCGGGCTCCGACCCCGGCTCTCGTCCCGGCTCCGCTCATGCCGGCCCCCACAGCACCGTCGCAGGCCCCAGCGGGCGCGTCGGATCGACGCGCAGTTCGTCCTTCCACAGCAGGTGATGGATCGCGGCCCTCACCCGCTCCTTCGCACGGCCGGGTACACACCGGGCCACGTCCTTCAACGCGACTCCATCCAGAGGGAACCGGCGCAGTTCCTGCAGGAGTTCGGGACTGAACAGCCAGTCGCGGCGGTCCCCGGCAAGGAAACGCACGTTGTCCGGCTCTGCGGACGGTGGCTCGCTCCAGACCTCATAGCGCCACCCACGTGACTCCACCGCCTGCCGGGTCCACGCGAACGTGGAAGCCACCACCGGCTTCGACAACCGGTCACGCGGCTTGACATCCACGACAACCGGACGGCCCTCGCAGGTCAAGGGATAGTCCGGGATGTGCTTGCGGACGGTCCCCTCAACCTCGGCCTTCAGCAGGAACGGCTGGGCCACGATGCCGCGTACCGAGGGATCGAGATCAGCGAACAGCAGCCGTGCAAGCTCCAGGCGCGACTCGTGGATCACGTGATCCCGAACCGTCGCCGACCCATACGTCCCGGAGTAGTGCTTCCGACCGCTGTACCACCGGAAGGTCCGCCATGGGGTGGCCGACTGGAGCGACAGCGCTGCAACAGATTCCCGGGGGCGGGCTTCAACTCTCCCGTCCTGCCGCCGGAAGCAGACCTCCGCCTTCATCCCCGCCGCCGGGTCGAACTGCCATCAGCAGCACCATGCTCCCGTCGGCACATCGAGGGGGGGCACACCTTCACGGCTTAACCCGAAGGAGTGGTGGCCATGACCTGGGGTTCTCAGCATGGTGTCGCATCCGACGCTGCTCCGACATCAGCCCTGGGGATCCGACACGAAATCTGAGAACCTACGGGCAGCCCTAGAAGCCGCCCTCCATGTTGACGAAGCGGGAGTAGTGGCCCTGGAAGGCGACGGTGATGGTCGCGGTGGGGCCGTTGCGGTGCTTGGCGACGATCAGGTCGGCCTCACCGGCGCGCGGGGACTCCTTCTCGTAGGCGTCCTCGCGGTGCAGCAGGATGACCATGTCGGCGTCCTGCTCGATGGAACCGGACTCGCGCAGGTCGGAGACCATCGGCTTCTTGTCGGTGCGCTGCTCGGGACCACGGTTGAGCTGGGACAGGGCGATGACCGGGATCTCCAGCTCCTTGGCGAGCAGCTTGAGGTTCCGGGACATCTCCGAGACCTCCTGCTGACGGGACTCGGGGCGCCGGGAGCCACCGCTCTGCATGAGCTGGAGGTAGTCGATGACCACCAGGCGCAGGTCGTGCCGCTGCTTCAACCGGCGGCACTTGGCGCGGATCTCCATCATGCTCAGGTTGGGCGAGTCGTCGATGAACAGCGGGGCCTCGTTGACCTCGGCCATCTGCCGGGCGACGCGGTTCCAGTCCTCGTCGGTCATGCTGCCCGAGCGCATGTGGTGCAGGGCGACCCGGGCCTCGGCCGAGAGCAGGCGCATGGCGATCTCGTTGCGCCCCATCTCCAGCGAGAAGATCACGCTGGGCAGGTTGTGCTTGATCGAGCAGGCGCGCGCGAAGTCCAGGGCGAGGGTGGACTTACCCATCGCGGGACGGGCCGCGATGACGATCATCTGACCCGGGTGGAGGCCGTTGGTCAGTGCGTCGAGGTCGGTGAAGCCGGTGGGCACACCGGTCATCTCGCCGCTGCGGTTGCTGATCGCCTCGATCTCGTCGAGGGCGCCCTCCATGATGTCGCCGAGCGGCAGGAAGTCCTCGGCCGTGCGCTGCTCGGTGACGGCGTAGATCTCGGCCTGGGCGGAGTTGACGATGTCGTCCACGTCGCCGTCGGCGGCGTACCCCATTTGGGTGATGCGGGTACCGGCCTGCACCAGTCGGCGCAGTACCGCCCGGTCGTGGACGATCTCGGCGTAGTACTCGGCGTTGGCGGCCGTGGGGACCAGTTGCACCAGGGAGTGCAGGTAGCCGGCGCCGCCGACCTTGGACAACTCACCGCGCTTGGTCAGCTCGTTGGCGACGGTGATGGGGTCGGCGGGTTCGCCCCGGGCGTAGAGGTCGAGGACCGCCGAGTAGATCGTCTCGTGGGCGGGCTTGTAGAAGTCGTGGCCCTTGATGACCTCGACGACATCGGCGATGGCGTCCTTGGAGAGCAACATGCCGCCCAGGACGGACTGCTCGGCGTCCAGGTCCTGGGGGGGAAGCCGCTCGAAGGCCGCCCGCTCGTCGGAGCCGTCCTCCCAGCGGGGGGAGTCGCCTCCACCGCTGCGCGGTGCCGGGGGCGCGCCGGCGGTCCACTCGCCCTCGGCGTACTCCAGATCCGTCATGCGGCCCGCCTCCCTCCCGGCTCGCCGGCTCGCGGGCTCGGCCCGCCACCCGGTGGAACATGCTGAACGTGATCGACTCGGATCGGTGGTGACGGATCCGGTTCGCCGATGCCCCGGGGGACCGACGATTCGGCTCCGTCACTGTCCACAGTTGTACGCCACGGCACCGACAGATCCCGTTCGGGGGCCGCGAGCACCGTGGTCGGGGCCCCGGGGACAGGCCGGGGGGCGCCCCACGCTACGTGCTCCGGGGACCCCCGCCAAGCCGGTTATCCACAGGCTGGGGGCAACACCTGTGGAAAGCTCCCCGGACACTGTGGAAGAACCCCCGTTTTCTGTGGACCCCTCGGGGGACGACGCTGTGGATTCTCCTGAGAGATGATCAGAAAACCCTCGCTGAGCTGGGATAACGCGGAGATCATCACCACCTGGCGGGCCCCGTCGAAAAAAGTTCGCGGATGGGACCGGAGACCTGTCGCGAAGGAGAACGGTTCACGCCCGCCCTGCGGAGAGGTAAGGGTCACAAAAGCATTGCATCCATTACCTGTGGATGCTTGGATCATCGCATGAGCCCACTCCCCGCGGACCGGTCCGCTCCCTCCGGTGAAGCCGCGGGGCCCCCGACCGGCAGGAACACGGTCGCCACGCCCGAGGGGGAATCCCCCCGCGCCACCCGCCGGCGGATCGCCCGACGGTACGACCGGGAAATCCTCGCGCTCGCGCTGCCCGCGTTCGGCGCACTGGTCGCCGAGCCCCTCTTCCTCATGGTCGACAGCGCCATGGTCGGACACCTCGGCACCGACCGCCTCGCCGGCCTCGGCGTCTCCGCCGCCCTGCTGACCACCGGCGTCAACATCTTCGTCTTCCTCGCCTACGCCACCACCGCCGCCGTGGCCCGCCGACTCGGCTCCGGTGACCTGTCCGCCGCCCTGCGCCAGGGCGTGGACGGCATCTGGCTGGCCCTCTTCATCGGCCTGGCCGTGGCCGCCGCACTGATCCCCGGCGCCCCGGCCCTGGTCGACCTCCTCGGCACCTCCGCCGAGGCCGCCCCGCACGCGGTGACCTATCTGCGGATCAGCGCGCTCGGCATCCCCGCCATGTTGATCGTGCTCGCCGCCACCGGGGTGTTGCGCGGCCTGCAGGACACCCGCACCCCGTTGTACGTGGCCATCGGCGGCTTCACGGCCAACGCCGTGCTCAACGCCCTGTTGATCCACGGCGCCGGCCTCGACATCGCCGGTTCGGCCTGGGGCACCGTCATCGCCCAGGTCGGCATGGCGGCCGTGTACCTGACCGTGGTGGTGCGCGGCGCCCGCCGGCACGGTGCCCCGCTGCGTCCCGACGCCGCGGGCATCCGGGCCTGCGCCCGGGCCGGGACACCGCTGTTGATCCGCACCCTCTCGTTGCGGGCGGTGCTGCTGATCGCGACCGCCGTCGCCGCCCGGCTGGGCGATGCCTCCATCGCCTCCCATCAGGTGGCGCTGACCATCTGGACCCTCACCGCCTTCGCGCTGGACGCCATCGCCATCGCCGGTCAGGCCATCATCGGCCGCCTGCTGGGCGCGGACGACGCCGCCGGGGCCCGGGCCATGTGCGCCCGCATGGTGCGCTGGGGTATCGGTTCCGGAGTGGTGCTCGGTGTGCTGATCGCCGCGGGCAGCCCGTTGATCGTGCGGATCTTCAGCCCCGACCCGGAGGTGCACCGGACGCTGCTGCCGGTGCTGCTGATCGTGGCGGCCACCCAGCCGATCACCGGGGTGGTGTTCGTCCTCGACGGGGTGCTGATGGGTGCCGGGGACGGTCCCTACCTGGCGGGGGCGATGCTGGTGACCCTCGTCGTCTTCGCTCCGGCGGCCCTGCTGGTCCCGGTGCTCGAGTGGGGCGTGGCCGGGCTGTGGTGGATGGTGGCCGGGCTGATGATGGTCACCCGGATGGTGACGCTGGGCCTGCGGGTGCGCACCGGGCGCTGGATGGTCACCGGCGCCGTCCGCGCCCGCTGAGGGGACGGGAGGCCGGGATCCGGTCGGGGCGGTTCGGAACCGGGCCGGGCCGGGGGGAGCCGGCGGACACGACGAAGCGGTCCGGGGGACACCGTGCGGGTGTCCCCCGGACCGCTCACCTCGTCACGGGCCGGCGCGGGCCGGCCCCGCCGCGCCCCGGCCGCCGCGCGGGCGGATCGGGGCGGACGCCCGGGGGCGTCACTTGGAGGCGTTGACCTCCAGCGGCACGTTCGCCACGACCTCGGGGTGCAGGCGGACCGAGACCTGGTGGGTGCCCAGGCTCTTGATCGGCCGACCGAGCTCGATGCGGCGCTTGTCGATGTCCGGACCGCCGGCCTCCTTCACCGCGGAGGCGATGTCGGCCGGGGTGACGGAACCGAAGAGGCGACCGCCCTCACCGGCGCGGACGCGCATGCGGACCTTGACGCCCTCGAGCCGGCCCTTGACCTCGTTGGCCTGCTCGATGGTGGCGATCTCGCGAATCTTGCGGGCCCGGCGGAGCTGGTCGACGTCCTTCTGGCCGCCGCGGGTCCACCGGATGGCCACCCCGCGGGGCAGCAGGTAGTTGCGGGCGTAGCCGTCCTTCACCTCGACGACGTCACCGGCGGCACCGAGGCCGGGAACCTCACTGGTCAGGATGATCTTCATGTGTCGTCACCCCTTCTCAGCGCGCGGTGGAGGTGTAGGGCAGCAGCGCCATCTCACGGCTGTTCTTCACGGCCGTGGCGACGTCCCGCTGGTGCTGGGTGCAGTTGCCGGTCACCCGGCGGGCACGGATCTTGCCGCGGTCGGAAATGAACTTCCGCAGCAGGTTCGTGTCCTTGTAGTCGACGTAGGAGATCTTCTCCTTGCAGAACACGCAAACCTTCTTCTTCGGCTTGCGCACAGGCGGCTTCGCCATGGTGTCTCTCCGTTAACAGATCAGGAAGCTGGGGGGAGCCCGTCAGAAGGGGGGCTCGTCCGAGTAACCACCGCCCGAGCCGCCGCCGGGGCCTCCGCCCCAGCCGCCGCCACCGCCGCCCTGGCCGCCGCCGGACGGACCCGAGGTCGCCCACGGGTCGTCGGCGGGACCGTCCTGACGGCCACCGCCGCCGCCCTGACCGCCGGGGCCTGCGCCCCAGCCGCCCTGGCCGCCGCCCTGGCCGCCGCCGCCGTAGCCCCCGCCCTGGCCGCCACCGCGACCGGCGGTCTTGGTGACCTTGGTCGTGGCGTTGCGCAGGCTGGGGCCGACCTCGTCGACCTCCAGCTCGAAGACCGTCCGCTTGATGCCCTCGCGGTCCTCGTAGCTGCGCTGCTTCAGCCGGCCCTGAACGATGACCCGGGTGCCCTTGGTGAGGGACTCGGCGACGTTCTCGGCCGCCTGCCGCCAGACCGAGCAGGTGAGGAAGAGGCTCTCGCCGTCCCGCCACTCACTGGTCTGCCGGTCGAAGATGCGGGGGGTGGACGCGACACGGAACTTCGCGACAGCCGCACCGGAAGGGGTGAAGCGCAGCTCGGGATCGTCGACGAGATTGCCGACGACCGTGATGACGGTCTCGCCTGCCATGGGGGAACCTCTCGGCGGGTGCTAACTGCTGGTGCTGCGATGATGACAGGGGCCTGTGACACCCTCGGGCGTCCGCTCCGCACCGGGGTTCACCGGCGGGAGACCGCCGGATCGTCCGACACGCGCAGGACGCTTCACGGGGCCCGGCCCGGGCCCGGATGAGCCGGGGCTCAGTGGGTGGCGGGGCGGAGCACCTTGGTGCGGAGGACGGACTCGTTCAGGTTCATCTGACGGTCCATCTCCTTGACCACGGCCGGCTCGGCCTGGATGTCGAGCACCGCGTAGAAGCCCTCGGGCTTCTTGTCGATCTCGTAGGCCAGACGGCGGCGGCCCCAGGTGTCCACCTTCTCGACCTTCCCGTTGCCCTCGCGGATCACGGTGGCGAAGCTCTCGATCAGGGGGGCGACGGAGCGCTCCTCCAGATCGGGGTCGAGGATGATCATCACCTCGTAGTGGCGCATGTGGAACCCACCTCCTTCGGACTCGGCGGCCACGGACGTTCCGTGGCAGGAGGTTCGCATGCGGTTCCGCGTCGTGGTCCGTGCGCCGACCCTCCCCCGGGACGCCCCGTCGACACGACCGCCCGGAGGGGCGGGGACGAACGGGAACGGGACACCGGTGGACCGGACGCCCGGGACGGTTCGGGGTTCGAACCGGGGTCGGGACGCGCGGTACCGGGGAGTGCCGGACGAACACCGACACGATGCGGACACCACAGCCTACCGGTCACGGCCCTCCGGTTGAAATCCGGGCAGAAGGCGCCACACTCGGGGGTACCGGCACACGCCAGGAGGTGCGTCATGGCCCACGCTCCGCGCAGCGCGTTGTCCCTGCTCAACACCGACGGTCGCGCCCACCCCCGGGAGAACGCCCTGGCGTTCGTGACGATCGCCCTGGGGCTCGTCGCCGCCGTCTCCGGTTTCTTCACCGGTCTCCACGCCCTCGCGTCCTGGGCCGGTCTGATCGGCGTCCTGGTGGGCGGCTGGGGACAGATGGTCTCCGCGACCACCGGTGAGCGCTTCCTGCTCGTCATCGGGATGGGCGGGGCCGGTTTCGGCCTGTACATGGGCATCGTCAACGGCGGATTCCTCGGCTGAACCGGGGCGTCGGCGACGGCGCCCCGGTCCCACCGGGCGGCCCGTTCCCCGGCCGCGTCGGCCGGGGAACGGTTTCGCGTGCCCGTACCGGCCGGCGCCCCGGTCGGTCGCCCCGCTCCCGTCCCGCGCGCCCCGGAGTGCGCGGGGCGCCGGCCCCACCGGTACCGTCCCCCGACCTGCCGGCC
>NZ_VKHS01000409.1 GCF_014141525.1 Streptomyces calidiresistens | reverse complement strand
GCCCCCGGCCCCCCGGTCCCACCCACGTGCAGCACCCGGGCGCCGCGCCGGAACCGGACGAAAGGGAAGAGAGCGGGAAAAGGGAATGAATGACCGAAATGGAGACGCGGAGGGGGAACGGCACCGGAGGATCCCGGCCGCAGGGCAGGGGCGGAACGGGGCCCGTTCCGGAAATCGCCTCGACCGCTCCCGGGATCGCCCGGGGAAGGTGTCGGGCGCGGCTCAGTCGGTGGCGCGGACGGTGGGCCAGCTCATCCGGATGAGGCCACCGCGGTCGTCCTTGGTGACCTCGACCTCGTCCACGAGGGCGCTGATCACGGCCAGACCCAGTTCGTCGCCGTCACCCGCCGCTCCGTTGCCGGATGCGGCGGAGGCAGGGGGACCGGGCGTGTCGTCGCCGACCTCGATCGCGAAGCTCTTCTCGCCCTCGGTGAGGGAGACCCGGACCGGCCCGGTCAGACCGAGCGTGGTGTGCAGCCCGACGGCCCGGCTGCACGCCTCGCCGACCGCCAGCCGCAGCTCGTCGAGGGCCGACTCCTCGACCCCGGCCCGCCGCGCCACGGCGGCGGCCACCAGCCGCGCGGTGCGGACGTGCTCCGGCGAGGCGCTGAAACGCAGTTCGACGGTGGCCATGCTGCCATCCCCCTGGGTGGTGCCGGGCCCGCGACCCCGGACGGCCGGCCCCCGCCGGGGGGCCGGACCGCCGGGGGCGGGGCACCGATGCTCTGGGCTGTGCGGGCGTTCGCTGGTCAGTCGGCGGCGGAGACCGCGTCATCCACCGTGGGGTGGATGGGGAACACCTTGGTCAGACCGGTGATCCGGAAGATCTTCAGGATGCGCTCCTGGTTGCACACCAGACGCAACGAGCCCTCCTGCGCGCGCACGCGCTTCAAGCCACCCACCAGCACGCCCAGGCCGGTGGAGTCGAGGAAGTCGACGCGCTCCATGTCCACGACCAGGTGGTGGTTGCCGTCATTCACCAGCTCCACCAGCTGTTCGCGCAGCTTGGGCGCGGTGTACACGTCGATCTCGCCGCCTACCTCGACGACCGTGCGGTCGCCGACGTTTCGGGTCGACAGGGACAGGTCCACGGATCCTCCAGCACCTTGCTATCGAGCGGTCGCCCCTGACGCCTCACCGCCATGGGCAAGGGATGATCGGCAGCCGCCAGTGCATTCAATCACTTGTCCCGGCCGGGGACGATGACTTACGGCCATTGTCCGTCGGACCGGTGACAGACTCGGGGTGATGTCCCGAGCGAAGAGCACCGATCCCCCCGATTCACCCCGGCGCCCCGACTCGCCGGAGGCACTGCTGGCGTACCTGGGGCGAGGCGCCGACCGCGCGGCCCGCGTCACCCACGTCGAGCACCTGCCCGCCCGGGACGCCCGCCATGCCCCCTGGCCCGCGGATTTGTCCCCGGAGGTGGTGCGGGCGCTGGCGGACGCCGGGATCGGGCGTCCCTGGGAGCACCAGGCGGACGCCGTGGCGCGCGCGCTGCGGGGCGAGTCGGTGGTCGTGGCGACCGGCACCGCCTCGGGCAAGTCGGTCTGTTATCTCGCGCCGGTGCTGCACTCCCTCGTCGCACCGCCCGCCGGCCCGCCGGCGGAACCGAGCAGAACGGATCCGGCCGGGCCGGCACGGCGGGGCCCGCGCCGGCCGGCGGCCGGGGGCGGGGGTACGGGCCCGGTCGGTCCCTCCCCGCTGCGGCCGGCCACCGCCCTGTACCTGGCACCGACCAAGGCGCTCGCCGCCGACCAGCGGCGGGCGGTCCGGGACCTGGCGGCACCGCTCGGGCAGGCGGTGCGGCCCGCCGTGTACGACGGGGACTCCCCACCCGAGGAACGCGAGTGGGCCCGGGCGCACGCCAACCTGCTGCTCACCAACCCCGACATGCTGCACCGCTCGCTGTTGCCCGGCCACCGCAGGTGGTCGGGGTTCTGGCGGGCGCTGCGCCACGTCGTGGTGGACGAGTGCCACGTCTACCGGGGGGTCTTCGGCTCCCACGTGGCCCAGGTGCTGCGCAGGCTGCGGCGGATCTGCGCCCACTACGGCGCCGAGCCGGTCTTCCTCGCCGCCTCGGCGACCGTCGCCGATCCCGCCGCGTCGGTGGGGCGGCTGATCGGCCTGCCGGTCACCGCCGTCACCGAGGACGCCTCGCCGAGGGGGCGGATGGTCTTCGCGCTGTGGGAGCCGCCGCTGACCCGCGAGCGCGAGGGCGGCGGCGAGCGGGGTGCGCCCGTGCGCCGGACCGCCGTCGCCGAGACCGCCGACCTGCTGGGCGACCTCGTCGGCCGGGGGGTGCGGACGGTGGCCTTCGTCCGCTCCCGGCGCGGCGCGGAGCTGATCTCCCTGATCGCCCGGGAGCGGCTGGAGGGCGGCCCGGGCGCCTCCCCGAACGGGGCCGGCGGCAGCGGACCGGCCGGCCGGGTGGCCTCGTACCGGGGTGGCTACCTGCCCGAGGAGCGGCGGGAGCTGGAGGTCGCCCTGCGCTCCGGTCGGCTGCTGGGACTGGCCGCCACCAACGCCCTGGAACTGGGCGTGGACGTCGCCGGCCTGGACGCGGTGCTGATCGCCGGCTACCCCGGCACCCGGGCCTCGCTGTGGCAGCAGGCCGGGCGTGCCGGACGCCGGGGCACCGACGCGCTGGCGGTGCTGATCGCCCGCGACGACCCCCTGGACACCTACCTGGTCCACCACCCGGAGGCCCTGCTGCGGCGGCCCGTGGAGGCCACCGTGCTCGATCCGGGCAACCCCCACGTCCTCTCCCCGCACCTGTGCGCGGCGGCGGCCGAGCTGCCGCTGGGGCCCGCGGAGGAGGAGCCCTTCGGGCCGGTCGCCGGGGAGTTGCTCCCCCGGCTGGAGGCACGCTCCCTGCTGCGCCGGCGGGGGAACCGCTGGTACTGGACCCGGCGCGAACGCCCCGCCGCCATGGTGGACATCCGCGGGACCGGAGGTGAGCCGGTGCGGGTGGTGGAGGCCGACACCGGCCGGTTGCTCGGCACGGTGGACGCCGCCGCCGCGGACCGCACCGTCCACCCCGGCGCGGTGCACCTGCACCGGGGGGCGACCTTCGTCGTCCGGGAGCTGGACCTCGAGGACGGCGTGGCGCTGGTGGAGGAGGCCAACCCGCCGTGGACCACCACCGCGCGGGAGGTCACCGACATCTCGGTGCTGGAGACGGAACGCTCCGTTCCCGCGGGCACGGACGCGCGGCTGTGTTTCGGCTCGGTCCGGGTGACGCATCGGGTGGTCTCCTGTCTGCGGCGACGGCTGGTGACGGGCGAGGTGCTGGGCGAGACGCGGCTGGACCTGCCGCCGCGCACCCTGACCACCCGGGCCGTGTGGTGGACGATGACGGAGGACGCCACGGAGGCCGCCGGGGTGGAGCCCGCCGCGCTGCCGGGGGCGCTGCACGCGGCCGAGCACGCCGCGATCGGGATGCTGCCGCTCTTCGCCACCTGCGACCGGTGGGACATCGGCGGGGTCTCCACCGCCCTGCACGGTGACACCCTGCTGCCCACGGTCTTCGTGCACGACGGGCACCCGGGCGGCGCGGGCTTCGCCGAGCGGGCCTTCCACACCGCGCGGTCGTGGCTGACCGCCACCCGGGAGGCGATCGCCGCCTGCGAGTGCGCCGACGGGTGCCCCTCGTGCGTGCACTCGCCCAAGTGCGGCAACGGCAACGAGCCGCTGGACAAACACGGCGCCCTCCTGCTGCTCAGCCGGTTGTGGCACGGGCACGCGCCCTGAGCCGGTGGGGTCCGGCCCGGCTCTCGACGGTGAGGTCGGCGACCAGGGCGTCGGGCGGGTCGTCCGGGTGGAGGCCGGGGCCGATGCCGCAGCGCACCAGGCGCGCACCGCCCGCCTCGGCGACGAGCAGGGCCCGTTCGCAGGCCCGCTCCGAGCCGTGCCAGGCGCGTTCGGCCGCCGCCAGGGCGGCGAGATCGGCGGCGCCCGCCGCGCGTTGACGGGCCTCCACCACGGCCGCGAGGGCCAGGACCGCGCCCAGCACCACGGAGAGCAGGCCGAGGCAGGCGACACACCACACCGTGGCCGCGCCCCGGTCGGCCCCGGGGGCACCCGGGGCGGCGGCCCGGGGCGCGCGGACGGTCGGACCGCGCACGCCGCACCCCGCCGGACGGTCTTCCGCGCACCCCGACGGGCGGAGGGGAGCACCGTGCCCCGGCCGATCACCGGCCCGGGAGGTCCCGGTGCCGCCGCGCGGACCGGGGACGCCCCACCGACCGCCGTCCCGGACCACCGGCGGCGGTGAACCACCGGACCCCGCTCCGCCGGCCGCCGGCCCCGGGGGCGGCACCGCGCCGCACCGCGGAGGAATCCGGGGTCCCCGGTCAGGGCTCGACATGCGCCACCGCCTCCGTGGCCACCGGCAGCGCGGGCAGCGGTCCCGCGGTCGGTGTGCGCGCGGTGACCCTCACGCGGTGCAGGGTCTCCTCGCGCTCCCCGTTCACCTCCGCACCGGCGGGGGCGAGGGCGAGGGCCGTCCGCCGAACGGTCTCCTCCGGCTCGCCCCGTGCCGCCGCGCGGGCGGCGGCACGGGCCGCGTCGGCGCACTGCAGGACGGTGACGGCCGCCCCCGTCCCCCAGAGCAGCACGCCCAGCAGGAGGACCAGGGTGGGCACGACGAGCGCGGTCTCGGCGGTGACGTACCCGCCGTCCCGTCCGGACGGGCCCCGGGGGCGCGGTCGCCGGGGAGGAGCGGGGGCCGCGCGGGACCCCGGTGGCTCAGAGCACCGCATGGAGGGCCCTTTCCACCAGCCCCTGGAGGGCGCCGAGGATCGAGCCGGAGGTGACCACCTGGTGCAGCCCGGCCGCCAGGGCGGCGGCCGCGAGGGTTCCCACGGCGTACTCGGCGGTGCTCATCCCGGCGTCCGCCGGGATGAGCACCGCCG
>NZ_VKHS01000408.1 GCF_014141525.1 Streptomyces calidiresistens | reverse complement strand
CGCGTCTTCGCCACCCTCACCGCCCCCGGCTTCGGCGCCGTCCACAACCGGCCCGGCCGACCCGTCCGCCCGTGCCGCTGCGGCCTGCGCCACGCCCCCGACGACCCGGCCCTCGGCACACCCATCGACCCCGACTGCTACGACTACGAAGCGGCCGTGCTGTGGAACGCGCACGCCGGAGCCCTGTGGCGACGCTTCACCATCCACCTGCGCCGCGAGATCGCCCACCGCGCCGGACTGCCCCAACGCGCCCTCGCCGAGCACGCCCGCATCTCCTTCGCCAAGGTCGCCGAGTACCAACGACGCGGCGCGGTCCACTTCCACGCCGTCATCCGCCTCGACGGCCCCGGCGGCGGCCACACCCCGCCCCCGGCCTGGGCCACGGTCGAGCTGCTGACCGACGCGATCGGGGCCGCCGTCACCCGGTCGAGCATCCCCGGCCCCGTCCTGGACGGCCGCGCGCACACCTTCGCCTTCGGCCGACAACTCGACATCCGCCCCATACACGGCCCCGACCTCCACGCCGGCACCGACCTGAGCGAACAGGCCGTGGCGGGTTACATCGCCAAGTACGCGACCAAGGGCGCCGAAGCGGCCACCGGCACCCTCGACCGCCCCTTGCGGTTCCTCGCCGAACTGGTGGGCCTGGACCTCCCCGACCATGCCCGACGCCTGATCCGCACCGCCTGGACCCTCGGCGCCCGCAAGGAACTGGAAGACCTCCGGCTACGGACCTGGGCCCACATGCTCGGCTTCCGGGGCCACTTCTCCACCAAGTCCCGCGCCTACTCCACCACCCTCGGGGCGCTGCGCACCGCCCGGGCCGAATGGCGCCGACTCCAAGCCGCCCTCGCACGCGGCGACGCCCCCACCGACACCGGCCCTGCACCCGAACCGAGTGAGAAAACCACCCTCGTCCTCGGCCACTGGATCTACGCAGGAACCGGCCTCACCCCCGGTGAGGAATGGCTCGCCGACTCCCTCACACCGGCCCCGAAAGGAGAGTCCTCCCGATGAGCGACCGCTACCTCACCGTTGACCAGGTGGCCGAACTGCTGGCGACCTCGGTGCGGTTCCCGCGCCGGTTGATCGAGGAACGTCGGATCGAGTTCGTCAAGGTCGGTCGGCACGTCCGCATTCCCGAGCGGGCCGTGAAGGACTTCATCCGGGAACACACCGTCATGCCGGTCGAGCGGCCCCGGCACCGGCTGCGGGCGGTGGTCTGATGCCTCCCAAGCGCAAGCGGCGTCGTGGCTTCGGACGGATCCGGAAGCTTCCCTCGGGGCGGTATCAGGTGCGGTGCCCCGGACCCGACGGGGTGCTTCGCCCGGCCGACAGGACGTTCGCCACGGTGGCCGACGCGGACCTCTGGTTGGCCCGCAAGCGGGTTGAGATCGAGGAAGGGCGCTGGATCGACCCGCAGCAGGGGAAGGCCACGGTGGAGGACTGGGGAGCCCGCTGGCTGGCTTCCGTGGCCCCCCAACTCAAGGCCAAGACTCAAGCCTCCTACCGATCGCTGATCCGATCGAGGATCAATCCCGCCTTGGGCGCTCGGGAACTCTCCGCTCTGCGTCCCATCACGGTGGCCGAATGGGTGGCACAGATGAAGACGGCCGGGCTGAGCGCGTCCCGTATCCGTCAGGCGTACCGGGTGCTCTCACAGATGATGGCCTCGGCGGTGGATAACGGCATGATCACAGCCTCGCCGTGTCGGGGTGTGCGCCTTCCCCGGATGCCCCAGACCGAGCCGCACATCCTGACCCCGGAAGAGGCTTCCGGCATCGTCCGCCACGCGGCCCCGCCCCATGACGTGCTGATCGCGCTTCTCGCCTTCGCCGGTCTGCGGGTGGGGGAGGCGTTCGCGCTTCGACGTGGGGACATCAACGTTCCCGGCGGCCTGGTGCTCATTGACGAGAACCTGGCCGAAGCGAATGGGGTGCTCGTCTTCGACACCCCCAAATCACATCAGAAGCGTGCCGTGACGCTGGCTCCCTCCCTGGTAAGACGGCTGGTCGCTCATCTCGACGGCTTGCCCGAGGGGGATGAGACGCTGTTGTTCACCAACCGCTTCGGTCGTCCCCTGCGCTACAACCAGTGGCGCAAGGCGCACTTCGACCCCGCGGTTTCGGCGGCCGGGCTCAAGGACGTGACTCCTCACGACCTTCGTGCCTCTCACGGAAGCTGGGTCGCCGACCGATACGGGGTGATGACGGCTGCCCATCGCCTTGGCCACTCCAATGCCAGCGTGACCACCCGCCACTACGCGCGGCCGATCGCGGGGCGGGATGCCGAGGTGGCGGCGGCCTCCGACTCCTGGCTCGAGGGGCACGACGCACCCCGAAGGGCACAGGAGGGGCACGACGACGATCCCCGGAGGGACGGTGTCCCGCCCCCGAGCCCCTGACCTGCGGAGACGAGGGAAGCGACGATCTTCCGCGAAAGGTCTTGAAAACCGTCGTGAGGTAACCCCTCACCGTGGGTTCAAATCCCACAGCCTCCGCCCCACACGGCCCCTGACCTGCGCATCCGGTCCGGGGCCGTCCCCGTTCCGGCCCCCTCCCCGGTCCCTCTCCCGCCTGCGATCACCGCTTGACGGGGCACGCGAGGGGTGCCCCGGCCCGGTCCTCGAAGAGGTGCTCCCGTGGAGCGGCGGCTTCCCGGGGCGGGTCCCAACGATGCGCCGTGGTGGACGCGGTCCCGGCGATGATCGGTGATCACTGGGATGCCGACGAGTGTGAGCACGGCCTGCTCGATTTCAAGGAGACCCCCGACACCGCCGGTGACCCGGGAAAGAACGCCCGGAAGAGGTTCCACGAGCTTCCGGCCGAGACCGCCGTCTGCTTCGCCGACTCCGAGGGCGGGGCGGTTGTCGTGGGGGTCGGGGACCGGGCGTCCGACCGTGGCACCGCCCTCCGGGGAGTGCCGCCGAAGTACTCGGCGGAGGAGGTCGGGAACACCTCCGGAAAGCCGGGCATGCAGGCCCCCCCGACGAGGCCCGCCTCCCGTTCCCGCGCCCGCTCCGCGACCCGGGCCGCCCGGAAACGCGGTGGACGCGGATGGACGCGGCGCGTCATGGTGGAAACCATGGAACGCATGATCGACATCGCTCCCGACATCCGCCTGTGGGCCGAGGAGAGCGGCGATCGAACCGCTCCGCCGCTCCTGTTGATCATGGGGGCCAACGCCTCCGGTCTCGCCTGGCCCGAGCCCTTCGTCGAGGCACTGGGCCGGCACCACCGGGTGATCCGCTACGACCACCGGGACACCGGCCGCTCCACGGAGATCTTCGGGGAGCGGCCCTACGCCATCACCGACCTCGCCGGTGACGCCGTCGCCGTCCTCGACGCGCTGGAGGTGGACCGGGCGCACGTGGTCGGGATGTCCATGGGCGGGATGCTCACCCAACTGCTGCTCCTGGACCACCCGGACCGCGTGCTCACCGCCACGTTCATCGGCACCACGCCGCTGGGCGGCATCCCCTTCGAGGCCCCCGGGTTCCCGCCCGGGTTCCTCGCCCTGTGGGAGGAGATGGGCGCGGCCCGGGATCGCGAGGCCGAGATCGACTGGCGCGTCCGGCACTGGGAGTTGCTGCACAACGACCCCGGCGACGGCACCGGCATCCCCTTCGACCCGGAGGAGTTCCGGCGATTGGAGGAGCGGATCATCGCCCACTCCGGCCGGCACCGGGGACCCACCGCCCATGCCGCCGCCGCCACGGACGGCCTGGACCGGGGCCCGGAACTGGCCGCCGTCACCGTCCCGGCCCTGGTCATCGACGCCCCGAACGATCCCCTCGCCGGCAGTGCCCGGGCGCACGCCCTGGCCGGGGCGCTGGGCAACGCCCGCCCGGTGACCATCCCCGGCATGGGTCACGCCCTCCCCGGTGCCGTCCTCCCCCGCCTGGCCGAACTCATCCTCGGCCACACCTCACGCCCGGAGGAACGGGGAAGGTAACGGGCATGACGAACGAGCTGTGGGAAACGGATTCGACCGTCTACCTCACCCCCCGCCCCGGTGGGGGCGACGCGTGGGCGGAGGAGGCGGCGGCCCGGGGTGGACGGGGGACGCAGCGGCTGGTGGAGGTGCGAAGGATCCGTGCCCCCGAGGCGGTCGCCGGCCTGTTGGGGCTCGCTCCGGACGCCGAGGTCGTGGTGCGACGTCGGGTCATGTACCTCGACGGTCGACCGGTCGAACTCACCGCATCCCATTACCCGGCCGACATCGCGGCCGGCACCGCCCTGGCCGAGCCCCGCAGGATTCCGGGCGGGGCGGTGACCCTGTTGGCCGACCTCGGTTTCCGTCCCCACGAGGTGGAGGAAACGGTCGCCGTGGACCTTCCCGAGCCGGCCGTTCGTGAAGCCCTGGCGCTGGGGGAGGGGGAGCCCGTGATGCTCCTGACCCGGGTCAGCCGCGCCGCCGACGGTCGTCCCTTCGAGGTCGGCGTCATGACCATGGTCCGGGGCAGCCGCCTTCGGTACCGCACACGGATGGGGTGACCCGTGACCGAGCAACCCGGGTGTCGCGGGCCCCTGCACCGGCGGGAGTACCGCGTCCGGTTGTGAGGTCGGGACCGCCGGCCGTCTCACCCGGGGGACGCCCGCGCCCGCGCGCGCTCCCCGGCGCCCGGGCGCGGCCCGGGTCGGTTGTGAGGTATGTGACGACCCCGTGTCGCTGTGCAACGAAACGAAGACGGCCTCAACGTTCGGGCACCCCGGACGCTTGGCTGGTTGTCGAGGGCGAGCGCGCTCTCCGGAACGGGAAGCCCCCGGGTTTCCGCGTGCCGATGACGAGCCAGGTGAAAGGGACTCCGAGTTGAGTCACGAAGTCGTGAGCGGCGTGCCGGCGGCGACCGGCGTGCCGAGGGTGTTCGCCCCCGGGACGCGGGCACGGGGCCCGTGGTGGGCGGGCGGGGTGGTTCGC
>NZ_VKHS01000407.1 GCF_014141525.1 Streptomyces calidiresistens | reverse complement strand
CGCCCCGCATCCCGGCCCCCGTTCCGCTCGGCGTCGTCCGTCGTCGTCCCCGTCGGAAGGCTACCGGGCGGGACGTTCCGCGCCGCCGGCTCCCCGTCCGGGCACCGGCGGCCCGAACGGGGACCCGGGGGCGCCCCGCGGCGCCCCCGCGGAGGTCAGTCCGAGCAGACCAGCCCGTCCTCCGGCAGTTCCCCGTCGAGCAGGTACCGGTCCACGGCCCGCGAGACGCACCGGCTGCCGCCGGTGTAGGCGCCGTGCCCCTCGCCCTGTCGGGTCAGCTCGACGGCCACGCCCTCGCCCAGCGCCTCCCTCATCGCGGCGGTGCCCTCGTAGGGGGTGGCGGGGTCGCCGGTGGTGCCGATCAGCAGCATCGGCGCCGCGCCCTCGGCGTTCACCGTCGGCAGCTCCGCCTCGCCCTCCACCGGCCACCCGGTGCAGCTGAGCATGCCCCAGGCCATGCCCTCGCCGAAGACCGGCGAGGCCTCCCGGAACTCCGGCAGGCGGGCACGGACGTCCTCGACGGTGTAGCGCTCGCTGGAGTCGGCGCAGTTGATCGCCACGAAGGAGGACTGGAGGGTGGAGTAGCTCCCGTCCGAGGAGCGACCGTTCATCGCGTCGCCCAGGATGCGCAGGATGGTGCCGTCCGGCTCCTCCTCGTCCAGGGCGTCGTCCAGGCCCTCGGTGAGGAACGGCCAGAAGTCCTGCGAGTACAGCGCCTGCGCCAGTCCGGACCAGGCCAGCGACTGGGTCAGGGGGCGCTGCGGGTCGGCGGTCGGCAGCGGCTCCTCGCGCAGGCCCTCCAGCAGGTCGGCGAGGACGCGTTCGCCCTCGGCCGGGTCCCCGCCCAGCGGGCAGTCGTCCTCGCCGGCGCAGTCCTCCAGGAAGTTGCCCAGCGCCAGGTGGAAGCCGCGGGCCTGGCCCAGCGCGCTCTCCGCCCGGGTCATCGTCGGGTCCACCACCGCGTCCAGCACCACCCGGCCCATCCGCTCCGGGTACAGGTGGGCGGTGACCGCGCCCAGTTCGGTGCCGTAGGAGACGCCGAAGTAGTACAGCCGTCCGTCGCCCAGCACGTGCCGCAACAGGTTCACGTCGCGGGCGGTGTCGGTGGTGGTCAGGTGGGGCAGCAGGTCGCCCTGTCGTTCCTCGCAGGCGTTCGCGAAGGACGCCAGGCGGTCGGTGTACGCCGCCACCTCCCCGTCGTCCCCGGGGTCGGCCGGGGTGATCGGGGCGGCGAACCACTCGTCGAGTTCGGCGTCGTCCAGGCAGACCACGCCGGAGGAGGCGCCCACCCCGCGCGGGTCGAAGCTCACCAGGTCGTAGCGCTCGTGCAGGGTGGCGTACTCGGGGCCGAAGGCGGGCAGGGTCACCACCCCGGAGCCGCCCGGGCCGCCGAAGTTGAAGATCAGCGAACCGATCCGCTCCGCCTCCGGGCCGGTCGCCCGGGAGCGGATCAGGGCGATGTCGAGGGTCTCCCCCTCCGGGGCGTCCCAGTCCAGCGGCACCGTCAGATCGGCGCACTCCCAGGGGGACTCCTCCACCGGCGGCGGCGTTCCGGCGTCCCCGCCCTGCGTCTCCTCGGCCTCCCCGCAGGCGCTCCAGGAGAGCTCCTGTTCGGTGAGGGCGGTCGGGAGGTCGGCGAGGTCGTCGCCGGTCACCGGGGCCGCCGCGCCCGGGGCGGGAGCGGAGCCGACCCCGCCCCCGCAGCCGGCGGCGGCCAGGACCGCGCCGGCGGCGAGCAGCGTTCCGGCGCGACGCCGGAACGGGCGCCGAGGGGTTCGGGACATGGCGGCACTCCCCTTCGGGTGGGCCCGGGGGGCCCGCATCGGGACGGACGGCCCATCATCGACGTACCGCCCGTCCCGGCGCATGTCCGGCACGACATTCGGGTGACGACGCGATCACGCGGGGGAGCGGTCGCGCGGTGCGCCCGCCGGGGCCGGCGCGGCATCGGCCGGGGTTCGCCCCGTCGCGGCGTCCGGTCCGGCACCCCGCCGCGTCGGCCGCCGGCCCGGGCGGGCCCGGCACGAGGGCTTCCGGCCGCCGTGCGACGCACCGCGCCGGAACCCGCTCCCGACGGGCCCACCCCGACCCCCGCGGCGCTAGAGGGCCTCCTTGCGGGTGAGCGCCGTGAAGGCCACCCATCCCGGCAACACGGGCAACCAGAAGGTCATCAACCGGAAGAGCATCACCGCGGCGGCGGCCGTGTCGAAGGTGAGCCCGAAGGCCACCAGACCACCGATCAGCGTCGCCTCCACGGCGCCGATGCCACCCGGGGTGGGGGCCGCCGACCCCAGCGCGTTGCCGGCGAGGAAGACCACCGCCACCGTCGCCAGACCCAGCTCCCCGCCGAAGGCCCGCACCGAGGAGTCCAGGCACAGCACGAACGACAGCGTCATCAGCACCATGCCGCCGATGCCGCCCATCAGCTTCCGGGGGCGCTGCACCACGTCCAGCATCCGCGGCACCACGCCGGCGAACAGCGAGCGCACCCGCTCGGAGACGAACTTCCGCATGCCGGGGACGGCGGTCAGGATCAGCACCGCCACCGCGACGGTCAACACCCCGGCGATCACCGTCGGCGACGGCGAGAGGGTCGGGGTGTGCCGGGTGCCGGTGACGTAGGCGAAGACCAGCAGCAGGGAGACCGCCGTGCCCAGGCCGAACAACTGGTTGGCGCCGACGCTGGCCACCGCGTGACCCGGTCGCACGCCCGACCGCTGGAGGTAGCGGGTGTTCAGCGCCACGCCGCCGATCGCCGCCGGGGCCACCAGCTTCACGAAGGACCCGGCCACCTGGGCGGCCACCGTCCGCAGGTAGGGCACCTTCTCCGGCACGAAGCCCAGCAGGCTGATCGCCGCCGCGAAGTAGGTCAGCGAGGCGAACCCGGCGGCGGCCAGCGCCCACGCCCAGTTCGCCCCGTCCACGACCTCGCGGAAGTTGATGTGCACCAACTGGGTGACCAGGAAGTAGGCGGCGAAGACCGCCGCCAGCGCCATCACCAGCGTGCGCGGTCGGATCCGCTCCAGCCGGGCCGGCTCCACCGGTGCCTGCGGGCGGACCTCCAGGATCCGGTTGCGGATCTCCGAGAGCAGGTCCGGCTCCTTGGCCCGGGCCAGGGCCTCCTCCATGACCTGCTTCTCGGCCTGCTTCACCGCGCGGACCCGTTTGCGGTCGGCGTCCTCCGGGAGCCGCCCGCCGGCCTCCCGGTAGGAGCGCGAGGCGTCCAGCACCGCCTGCCGCTCGCGCTGCGAGCGCTCCCGGCCCAGCCGGCGCAGCGTGTGCCGGGTGGCGCGGTTGAGCGCGATCGGCTGCAGCAGCGGCAGGGCGTCGGCCACCGCGTCGGGGCCCAGTTCGGTCACCGCGGCGTCCACCGCCCGGGTCGCCCCGACCCGCAGACCGAAGGTGGTCAGCAGTTGCGCCACGTCCATGCGCAGCAGCAGGTCCCCGGCGGCGATCTCCCCACCGCGCAGGTCGGTGAGATGGAGCACCCCGGCGTCGTCCACCAGCAGGGCGTTGGCCTCCAGCCGGCGGTGGGCGATCCGGCGCGACTGCAGGGCCAGCACCTGGCGCCAGGCGGACCGCATCAGCGCGTCGTCGATCTCGTCGTCGGGGACGGCGTCCAGCAGTCGGCCGGGGACGTGCTCGTAGATCAGCACGACCGCGTCCGGCCCCAACTCGGAGGTGGCGATCAGCCGGGGGGCGTTGGCGCCGGCGGCGTTCACCGCGTACGCCAGCAGCGCCTCCTGCTCCAGGGCCTGGCGCAGGGTCTGGGAGCCGCGCGGCTGGTTGATGCCCCGCAGCGCCACCCGGCGCCAGGCCCGGTAGAAGTAGCCGCGGGCCTGGTGCTCGCGGTCCACCACGGTGACGTCCAGGGGCGGGCCCGATTCCAGGGTCACCACGTACCGGCGGCCGGGTTCCTCGCGGTCGGCGGCGCGACCGGGCCCCTCACCGGCCGGGACCGGCGGGTCCTCGGCGCGCATCGCGGCCACCGGCCGGAAGCCCAGGCTCCGCAGGCCGGTCAGCAGCTGGCGGCCGGTCGGCCGCGCGTTGGGGGAGCCGACGGCGTAGATCGTGCCGTACGCCACCGACCAGCCGATCAGCACCGTGACCAGGATCGAGAAGGGCGTGCTGTACCCGGCGACCAGCACCGAGACCGCGTCCAGCACCAGCACCGACCACATGAGGATCCGCCAGCGGGGGCGGTGCGCCATGCCCACCGCCGTCATGTAGGCGATGATCGGCGCCAGGTAGCCGTGGACGGCTTCGGTGGCGCCGCCGCCCGGCGCCCGGGCGGTCAGCGCGTCCTGCACCTCCACCGGCGCCAGCCGCGCCACCCACAGGCTGAAGGACAGCGAGACGCCGTGCGCGAGAACGGCCGCCAGCACGCCGTCCGCGATCCGCAGCCCGTCGCGTTTGATCAGCCGTTCCACGGCGAAGGCCACCGGGACCAGCAGCACGGCCACGCTGGAGACCAGTCCGGCGAAGCCGAAGAACAGCGGTGGGGCCGACCCGGCGGCGTCGCCGATGTCCTCCTCCAGGCCCTTGGTGGTCCCGATGGCGAAGGTGGCCACCCCCAGCACCAGGACGATGCCGAGCAGGCCCAGCAGCATGCGCATCAGGTCCGCCGGGCGGTGCACCCGGGCGGCGAGGATCGGCTCCGCGGGCTCCAGCGCGCCCGGCGTCCCCGGGGTCCGCCCCGTACCGGGGTCCGGGACCGGGGTGCCGGACCCGCTCATCGACCGGTCCCCGGAGGATTCGGTGCCGGTCGGGGGGTCGGTGGGCCGGCCGGGTTCCCCGCCGGTGGGGTCCGGTCCGCCTCCGTCGGCGTCGTCGGCGGTCGGCCGGTCCCCGGTCTCCCGGGGCGGCCGCTCCTCCGGGGTCCCCGTCTCCCGGGGGGCGGGGGGCGACCGATCCCCCCGGGAG
>NZ_VKHS01000406.1 GCF_014141525.1 Streptomyces calidiresistens | reverse complement strand
GGGTTCGGGCCCCGGCCGGGGCCCGAACCCCGCCCGGGAGGGGCGGACGGAACGGGGACCGGATCCGGGCCCGGCGTGTCGTGTCGCGCGGCGGGACGCCCGGCCCGCGGCTCCGGTGGGGACGGCGGTATGGTCGGAGGTCGGGCCCCGGGCCGCGAATCGACCGGACGGAACCGGGAAGCGGAACCGGCACGGGTCCGCGAACGGGGCCGGGCAGGACACCGGGACCGCACCGGAAAGGGACGGGTGACATGACCGCGCAGCAGGAGACCGCCGGGCGCGCCGGGGGGACGAC
This sequence comes from Streptomyces calidiresistens, assembly GCF_014141525.1. GTDB lineage: Bacteria > Actinomycetota > Actinomycetes > Streptomycetales > Streptomycetaceae > Streptomyces > Streptomyces calidiresistens. Next base: position 4,643 of record NZ_VKHS01000406.1, on the reverse strand, counting down.
CGATCCGCTGGAGGTGTGGATCGATCAGGACCTGTGCACCGGGGACGGGATCTGCGCCCAGTACGCGCCCGAGGTCTTCGAGCTGGACATCGACGGACTCGCCTACGTGAAGCCCCCGGCGCCGCCCGGCGAGGAGGTCGACCTGTTGACCGAGCCGGGGGCGACCGCGCCGGTGCCGCTGCCGCTGCTGAACGACGTGGTGGCCTCCGCCCGGGAGTGTCCCGGCGAGTGCATCCACGTGCGCCGGGTGGCGGACGGTACCGAGGTGTACGGCCCGGACGCCGACGTCGCCTGATCGCGGCCCCCCGCTCCCGCCGGGCGGGGCGGGAGCCGCTCGACCACGGGAACGGGCGCGCCCCTCAGACCGCCACGGCGGTCAGCGGGGCGCGCTGCTCGCGGACCAGCGCCCCGTCCCGCCAGCTCCAGGCGGCCTCGCCGTACAGGTCGGGCTCGCTGCGCGGCACGTCCGGACCGGAGTAGCCCAGCAGCCGCACCACCAGGCCGTCGCCGTCGACGATGACCTCGTCGACGATCATGCCGTCGGCCGGATCGACCAGGGTCGCGGCGACCCGCGGTTCGCCGCCCGCGCCGCCCGTCAGGAGGTAGACGCCGCCGGGCGGGGTACCACCGGCCGCGTCGCAACGGATGGCGGCGACGGTCTCGGGCCGGCCGTCACCGTCCAGGTCCACCGCGGCCCGGTGGGTGATCGCCACGCCGTGGGGACCACAGTCCACGGGGTAGGCCGCGCTCGCGGGATCCGGCCCCTCCCCCGACGCCGGACTCGCGCCCGCGGCCGGCGGGCGGGCCACGGCGAGCACCCCGATCACCGCGCCGAGCGCGGCCGCCGTCAGGACCCAGTGGACGGCGCGGGAACGGGTGTGCGGGAGGGCGGCGCCGGCCGGAAGCTGCACGCGGGACTCCTGGGGGTCGGGGGCGCCGACCCGACCCCGGGTCCGGAGGGCTCCGGGAACACGGGGGCGCGCCGGGCGGGAAGCGGGGGGACGGCGGAAAACCGTGCCGGCATCGTGCCACATCGCGCCCGGGCGCGGAACGGCCGGGTGCGGCCGGGGGGTGCCCCGGCGGTGGTGGTGTGCGGGCCGGGCGTCCGGCCCGCACACCGGCCGGGGACGGCTCACGGCGTCACGCCGCGTCGCCGCTCCCCCCGTCCGCAGTGCCGGCACCCCGGCCGGCGGCGGCCGACTTCCCGCCGGGCCCGGTGTAGTCCTCGCCGTAGGCGCCGGGCGCCGGGCGCCTGCGGCGGCGGGGCGGGGTGACACCGTCGGCGAGTCGTCGGGCGGTCAGGAGGAAGCCGGTGTGCCCGATCATCCGGTGATCGGGGCGCACCGCCAGGCCCTCGACGTGCCAGGTGCGGACCATCGTCTCCCAGGCGGTGGGCTCGTTGAAGGAGCCGTGCTCGCGGATGGTCTCCACGGTGCGGGCCAACTGGGTGGTGGTGGCGACGTAGGCGCACAGGATGCCGCCGGGCACCAGGGCCTTGGAGACCGGGTCCAGGCACTCCCAGGGGGCGAGCATGTCCAGGATCACCCGGTCCACCCCGGTGTCCTCCAGGCGGTCCTGGAGGTCGCCGACGGTCAGCCGCCATGCGGGGTGCGGGCCGCCGAAGTAGCGCTCCACGTTCCCCCGGGCGATCTCGGCGAAGTCCGCCCGGCGCTCGTAGGAGTGCAGCATCCCCCCGTCGCCGACGGCACGCAGCAGGAAGGTGCTCAGGGACCCCGAGCCCACTCCCGCCTCGACCACCCGGGCGCCGGGGAAGATGTCGGCCATCGCGAGGATCTGCCCCGCGTCCTTGGGGTAGACCACCGCGGCACCGCGCGGCATGGACAGGACGTAGTCGGGGAGCAGGGGGCGCAGCGCCAGGTACTCGACGCTTCCGGTGGTGCGGACGACGGTTCCCTCGGGGGCGCCGATCAGCTCGTCGTGGGGGAAGGCTCCCTTGTGGGTGTGGAAGCTCTTCCCGGCCTCGAGCGTGAAGGTGTGGTGGCGGCCCTTCGGGTCCGTGAGCTGGACCTGGTCCCCGACCTGGAAGGGCCCGCGACGGCGGGCGGCACCGGTCGGTTCGGACATGGGCGCCAGCCTAGACCAGTGGCGGGCGACGACCCCAATCGAGCCCGCCCCCGCCGGGCCCCGGCGCCGGTCGCTCAGCGTCCGCGACGGGTCATCGCGGAGACGAAGGCGTGCTCGACATCGGCGGTGGAGAGCACCCCGTAGATCTCCCCGGTGGGCTCGACCACGAGGTACTCGGTGGCGGGAACGGCCCGCAGGTGGTCCAGGAGTTCCTCGCCGCCGAGGTCCGCGGGCACCCGCATCCCGTCGGTCAGCTCGCGCGCCAGGGTGCCGATGGGCACCCAGGGGCGTCGGTGTTCGGGCACCTCGGCGATGCCCGCCTCGCGGACGAGCGCGCTGGGCGTGCCGTCCGGTTCCACGACCACCAGGGCCCGGGCGCCGGCGTCGTTGGCCCGGCGCAGCGCCTCCGACAGCGGGAGTTCCGGCGGGGCGGGGACCGCGCGGCGGGTCAGGGCCCGGGCGGAGAGGGCGGGCAGGTGCTCGCGCAGGCGCGCCATCCGCAGGCCGTTCCCGGCGCCGGTCCAGATGACGGCGGCCAGGACGGCGGCCAGCAGACCGTCCATGACCGAGTCCACTCCGGTCATCGACTCCCGCTCGGCCAGTCCACCGGCGTGGGTGGCCAGCGGGAAGCCCACCAGGACGACGATCGCCAGCGCCCGGCCGCTCCAGGCGGCGGCGACGGTGCCGGTCATCGGTCGGCCGCTGAGCTTCCACACGACGGCGCGCAGCATCCGTCCGCCGTCCAGCGGCAGGCCGGGGAGCAGGTTGAAGACGGCGACGATGAGGTTGGAGAGCATCAGCGCCGCCAGCAGCACGCCGGGCACCGTCCCGGCGTCGACCGCCAGGAGGCCGAGGGCGAAGATCCCGGCGAGCACCAGCGACAGCAGGGGGCCGACGAAGGCGAGCCAGAACTCCCTGCCGGGGGTGGGGGATTCGCGCTCGATCTCGGAGACGCCACCGAGGAACTGCAGGCGGATGCGGCGGACCGGCAGTCCGAAGCGCAGCGCCGCGACGGTGTGGGCGAGTTCGTGGATCAGCACCGAGCCGTAGAAGGCGACCGCGAAGAAGAGCGAGAGCAGGTACCGCACGGCCCCCAGGTCGGGGAAGAGGCGCTCCAATTGGCTGCCGAAGAACCAGGTGATGAGCGCGGCGACGAGGAACCAACTGAACCCCACGTAGATGGGCACCCCGCGCACCCGGCCCATGAGGATGCCCTGCCGGCCCTCCTCGGGACGCCGCGCCCTCGGGCCGCCGGATGCGGGCTGGTCCGTGTCTGTCACCGGTTCCCCTCGTCGAAGTCCCGCCCGTCCGGGGCGGACGGTCGGTGCGGACGGCCCGGGCCGCCTCCCCCGATGGTATTCCGCGGTGGGGCGGGGGTGTGTCGGCGACGGGCCGTAGGGTTTCACCATGCCGCGTTCCCGCCCCGCTCCCCCGCAGTCCCTCTCGCCGTCCCGGGCGGCGGACTTCATGCGCTGTCCGCTGCTGTACCGCTTCAGGGTGATCGACCGGCTGCCGGAGCGGCCGAGCGCGGCGGCGACCCGCGGCACGGTGGTGCACGCGGTCCTGGAGCGCGTCTTCGACGCCCCGGCGGGCGAGCGCGACCCGCGGCGGGCCCGGGCGATGGTGGTGGGCGAGTGGGAGAAGCTGTTGGCCGCCCGCCCCGAGCTGGCGGACCTCTTCGACGAGGACCCCGCCGACGCGACCGCCCCCGCGGACGCCGGCACCCCGGGCGACGCCGGACCGCCCACCGGCCCGGGCGCGGACGACGGGGGACGCGCCGCGGAGCGCCGCGCCCGGCTGGCGGAGTGGTTGGCCGGGGCGGAGGAACTGGTCGAGCGGTGGTTCACGTTGGAGGACCCCTCCCGGCTGGAGCCGGCCGAGCGGGAGGTGTTCGTCGAGACCCGTCTGGAATCGGGGCTGCGGGTCCGGGGGGTGATCGACCGGGTGGACGTGGCCCCCACCGGTGAGATCCGGGTGGTGGACTACAAGACCGGTCGGGCCCCCCGCCCCGAGTACTCCGGGGAGGCGCTGTTCCAGATGCGGTTCTACGCGCTGGTGCTGTGGCGGCTGCGCGGGGTGATCCCCAAGCGGCTCCAGCTGGTCTACCTGGGCAGCGGCGAGGTGCGGTGGCACGATCCCGTCGAGGAGGAGCTGCTGGCCGTGGAGCGCAGGCTGACGGCCCTGTGGGAGGCCATCCGGCGGGCGACGGAGACCGGGGACTGGCGTCCCCGGCGGGGGCCGCTGTGCTCCTGGTGCGACCACCGGGAACGTTGTCCGGAATTCGGTGGTACCCCGCCGCCCTATCCCCTGCTCGTGCAGCCGGCGCTGCCGGGCTCGGACGCCCCCGACACCCCGGCCCGCACCTCGGGGACGCCCGACACCCCCGAGGAGGCCGGCACCTCCGACACCCACGACACCTCCGACACCCCCGACGCCCCCGGCGGAACGGGGGGCTGAAGCCGGTCGCCGTCGGGGGCGGGGTCGGCCGTCACCTCACCGCGCGCGGCCGTCCCACCGGCCCCTGCCGTCGGAGCGGGGCCGGGGTGCCGGTCCGGTCC
>NZ_VKHS01000405.1 GCF_014141525.1 Streptomyces calidiresistens | reverse complement strand
GCGGGGGCGACCCGGGGGAGGAGGCGTCGCCGTGACCGGGTGGAGTCTCAGAGTGCGGCGGCCCGGCGCAGGTGCCAGGCGAGGATGGCCAGTCCGAGGCCCAGGCAGGTCAGGCCGGTGCCCAGCGGCAGCACCGGGATGATCGCCCCACTCCCGGGAGAGGGCTGGAGCGCGCCGGAGGCCACGCCCGCCCCCTCTCCCCCGCCGGGGCCGGGGCCGGCGGAATCGGGCCCGCTGCTGCGGGAGGAATCGGGTGCGGCGCCCTCCCCGGCCGCCGCGACCGGCTCGGCGAGCTCGTCGGCGGCGGGGCCGCCTCCGGGCAACTGCTCCGAAAGGGTGATGACCTCGCCGGCGCCGGGCCCTCCGGCGGGCACATCCCCGCCGGAGGGGAAGAGGACCCGGTGCTCGACCGCCCCGGCCAGGTCGAGTCCTTCCATGGAGCCGGCGGCTCCGGGGCCGGCGGTGGTCGTTCCGACCGGCGTGGTGGAGCCCATGGGCACCATCCCGGTGCCGACGCCACCGGGGCGCTCCTCCGTCTCCGTGACGGGCGGGGTGCCGGGGGCGGCGGCCTCCACGACCTCCCGGTCCGCCTCCGCGCCCCCCGGGGTGTCGCCGGAGGGCCGTCCCGGGGGAGTACCCACCACCCCGGGGGGCAGTTCGGCGAGGAGCGCGCTGATGACCTCGGCCCCCGTGGTGGGGGGGCCACCGCCGGTGGTCCGGTCGGTCGAGGGGCTCAGCGGCGGGGTGGGATGGTCGGTCACCGCCTCGGCCGACTGGATGACCCCCACCGGCAGCAGCACCGCCAGTGCTGTTCCGCACATCGTGACGCCCACCCGTATCCGCACGCTTCCCACCCTCCGCATGGAGTTCAACACGCTCCGGCACCGACCGGCAGGGCTACCAGAGTCACATAGCGGTGCGAATCCGGCATCTCCGGACAGGCGAGAGCCATGACTCTCGCCCCGTTTCCGGAAGGCCGCATCCGCCCCGGACTTTCCCGGCGCATCCCGATCCCCCGGGGGCCGCCCGGGGGTACCGAGGGGTTCCGGAAGGGAGACCGCGACCCTGCCAACCTTCGCCTGCCCCACTCCATACGAATCACACGAAAAGGACGGTTCGCCCTCTCAACGACAGGGCGAACCGAAGGTCACACGACCATACGTCCTCTGAGGAGCCGTCAGATGAACACCCTCTCAGGTGGTGAGGACAATCTTTCCCACGTGCTCCCCCGCCTCCATGACCCGGTGCGCCTCGGCCGCCTCCGCCATCGGCATCACCCGGTCGATCACCGGTCGGACCCGCCCGTCGGCGAGCATCGGCCACACGTGCTCGCGCACCGCCGCCACAATGGCGCTCTTCTCCTCGACCGGACGGGCGCGCAGCGAGGTCGCGATGATCGTTCCCCGTTTGGCCAACAGCCGTCCCAACTCCAGTTCCCCCCGCACGCCCCCCTGGAGGCCGATCACCACCAACCGCCCGCCCCGGGCGAGGGTTCGGACGTTCCGCCGCAGGTAGGAGGCCCCCATGATGTCGAGGATGACGTCGGCTCCCCGCCCCTCGGTGGCCTTGCGCATCTCCTCCTCGAAGTCCTGCTCCCGGTAGTCGATGAGGATCTCGGCCCCCAGTTCCCGGCACCGCTCCAGCTTCGCGGCACTGCCGGCGGTCACCGCCGGCCGGGCCCCCACGGCACGGGCCAATTGCACCGCCATCGTGCCGATACCGCTGGCTCCGCCGTGCACCAACAGGGTCTCCCCCGGGCGCAGCCCGGCGGCCATGAAGACGTTCGACCACACCGTGCACACCACCTCGGGAAGGGCCGCGGCCGTTACCGAATCGATCCCTTCGGGGAGCGGCAGCACCTGACCGGCCGGGACCACGACGCGCTCCGCGTACCCCCCGCCGGCCAGCAGCGCGCACACCGCCTCCCCCGGCTTCGGGCCGGCGGTGCCCGGCCCGAGACCGGCCACCGTCCCCGAGCACTCCAGCCCCGGGTACGGGCTCGCCCCGGGCGGCGGATCGTAGTGTCCCTGCCGCTGCAGGACATCGGCCCGGTTGACGGCGCAGGCGGTGACGTCGATCAACACCTCGCCGGGACCCGGTTCGGGATCGGGGACGTCCTCCATCCGCAGGACCTCGGGACCGCCGGGTTCGGAAACAGTGATGGCTCGCATGGGCGCGAGGGTAAGCGGCGGTGGGCCGCGGGACGGGGACACCCCCGTTCGTCCGGGCGCGTCGCCCCCCGGACCTCCCCGCGCCGGGCGCCGGACCCGGGGCCCGGGTCAGCCGCGCGGGATGCGCCAGGAGCCCGGTCCGCGCTCCGGCCGTCCCTCCTTCTGCTTCGCCGGCCCCACCTTCTCCTCGTCACCGGCGGTGCGGCGGATCACCACCACCCGGTCCTGGAGTTGCAGGGTCCGGGCCTCGGGATCGTCGAAGGGCAGCAGGCGGTGCCCGCGTATGACCGAGACGACCAGGTCGTCGCACTCGCGCGGGGATTTGCCCGCCTCCGCCCGGGTGACCGGCCGCTCCTTCAGGGACAGCCCCGAGCCCTGTTGGATCAGGTCCTCCATCACCGAACCCGAGCTGGGACTGACCATCGACAGGCCCAGCAGGCGCCCGACGGCCGAGGCACTGGTGATCACGGAATCCGCGCCGGACTGCCGGAGCAGCGGCACGTTCTCCTCCTCCCGGACCGAGGCCACGATCCGGACGGACTTGCTCAGCTGACGGGCGGTGAGCGTGACCAGCACCGCGGTGTCGTCCCGCTGGGTGGAGATCACCACCTGCCGGGCCCGATCGGCGCGGGCCCGCAGGAGCACGTTGCTGCGGGTCGCGTCCCCCACGACACCCGCGTAGCCCTCCGCGTTGGCCTGTTCCACCACCTCGGTACTGGGATCGACCACGACGATGCGGTCCTGCGTGACGCCGGTGCGCATGAGGGTTTCGGCGGCGGAACGGCCCTTGGTGCCGAAGCCGACGATGACGGTGTGGTCGCGCAAGGTCTTCCTCCAGTGCCCGACCCGCCACTGTTCGCGGGTGCGCTCGGTCAACACCTCGAGCGTGGTGCCGACCAGGATGATCAGGAACGCCACCCGCAGGGGCGTGATGACGAACGTCGTGAGCAGCCGGGCGAGATCCGAGTAGGGGGCGATGTCGCCGTAACCGGTGGTGGAGAGCGACACCGTGACGTAGTAGAGGGCGTCCAGCGCCCCGACCTCGCCGTCCTTGGCGTCGGTGTAGCCGTCGCGGTCCAGGTAGACCACGAGAAAGGCGGTGAACAGCACCAGGTTGGCCAGGGCCAGCCGCTTGACCACCTGGATCAGCGGCCCGGCGATGTGCCGGGGCAGGGAGACACCCATCGCCTGTCGATCGCGCTCCAGATCACGCGTGGATGCCCCGGAACCGGGGGTGAGAGCGGGGGGAATCCTCATGGTCGGGGCAGCTCCAGCAGACGGACCCGCCCGGCCGCCGGTACCGGGCCGGGGGGAAGGACCGCCACGGCGTCGGCGACGGCGATCCCGCGCAGCATAGCCGGGCCCGCCCAGCCCACCGGCTCGGCCTCCCCCGGGGCGGGCAGGCGCACCGGCACCAGCCGCACGTCCCGCGGGTGGCGGGAGACCGGCGAGGTCAGATGGGCGCGGGCGGTCCCGGCCCCCGGCTCGGGGCGACCGGTGAGGCCGTGCAGCAGCGGGGCCACCAGGGTCAGCACGGCGGAGACGGCGGCCAGGGGATTGCCCGGCAGCCCCACCAGGGGGATCCCGTTCGGCAGCTCGGCGAGGAGCATGGGGTGGCCGGGGCGCACGGCGACCCCGTCCACCGTGACGCGGGCGCCGAGCGCCCGCAGCGCCGGATGGACACGGTCCACCGGACCCGCGCCGGTGCCGCCACTGGTGAGGACGAGGTCGGCGTCGTCGGCGGCGGCGAGCAGTTCCTCCACCAGGGTGTCGGCGCCGCCGGACCCGCCGGTGCGGGCGCCCGCACCGGTCCGCGGTGCGGTGGATTCACCGGCGCCGGCCGTCGTCCCCGGGGAGCCGGCCGGCAGGTCGCCGAGGAGGCGCACGGAGACCGGTTCGGCACCGAGCGCGGTCAGCCAGGGGCCGATCATGGGGCCGATGGCGTCACGGATGCGCCCGCCGGTGGGCAGGCCCCGGTGCAGCAGTTCGTCGCCGAGCACCAGGACCGCCACCCGGGGGCGGGGGCGCACGGTCAGCCGGTCGTATCCGGCGGCGGCGGCCAGCCCGAGCACGGCGGGGGTCACCGGGGTGCCGGCGGGCAGGAGTCCGGCCCCGGTGCGGCACTCCTGCCCGCGCGGTCGGATGTCCGCCCCGGGGGACGGGTTGGGGCCGCGCAGCCGGTCGGCGACGGTGCGCCCGCGTTCCCGGCGCAGGACCGCCGTGGTGCCCGGGGGGATGCGGGCACCGGTGGCGATGGGCACCGCGAGGCCGTCGGCGAGGGGGGAGGGGCGGTCGTGGCCGGCGAGGACGGCGCCGCCGGGTTCCAGGGTCCACGGCCCGGGGCCGGAGACGGCCCACCCGTCCATGGCGGCGGTGTCGAACGCGGGAAGGTCGGTGAGGGCGGTGAGGGGTTCGGCGAGGGTGTGGCCGATCGCCTCCGCCAGGGGCAGGGCCCGGGCCGGCAGGTGTCGTGCGGCGCGGCGGGCCGTGCGGTGGGCGGTCTCCCAGTCGGTGGCGTGGGGGTGTCCGGCGGGGTCCCGGTCACCCCGGTGCCGGCCGGCGGCCGACCCGTCCGGCCGGGGGGCGACCGTCGGTGCGGCGTCCCCCGCCGCGCCCCGATCCGCGCGCCGCGCGCCGGCGGGGGCGGTGGGCCCCGGCACTCCCGGGGAGGTGGCCTCCCCGCCGGGGCGGGCGGCGGTCCCGTCGGTCCCCCGCGGGCCGGCGGGGGACGGGCCGGACGAGTGGGGACCGGAGGGACGGGGGCCGGAGCTGTTGGCG
>NZ_VKHS01000404.1 GCF_014141525.1 Streptomyces calidiresistens | reverse complement strand
GGAGGAGCCTCAGGCGCCGGCTTCGCCGCCCCGGCCCGGTGAACGACCGGAGGCGACCGCGGCCGGCGTCTCCTCGCGCCCGGGTGCCCCGTGGGCCCCCGTCACCGGTTCGATGGGCTCCGGTCCGACCGGCTCCGGTCCGACCGACGGGGTCGAGGGGACGGGCGCGTCGGCCGCGCCCACCGGCTCGACCGACTCCGCGGGGAGGTCGTCGGGGGCCGGGGCCCGCCGATCGGTGGCCTCCCCGGGCACCGTCACCGGTCCGGGCGCCAGCCCGCGCAGCGGCCCCGAGGCGGCGCACCATCGCACGGCGGGCGTCAGGACAGCCGTGGCCGCCGGGTACAGCAGCAGGGCCACCGCCGTGCCCAACGCGTAGCCGCCGATGACGTCGGTGGGGTAGTGCAGCCCCATCATGACCCGGGAGAACCCCTGCAACAGGGCCACGGCCAGGGCGATCAGGCCGATCCTGCGGTGCACCAGCAGCAGCGCCACGGCGATGGTCATGGCACCGGTGGCGTGGTCGCTGACGAAGGAGTAACCGGTCTTCCCGTCGAGCATGACGTTCAGGTCGGTGTGGTCCAGGAACGGCCGGGGTCTGGCCACCAGCTCCCGGATCGGCCCGTTGGCCAGGAAGGCGACCCCGGCCGCGATGGGGGCCCAGAGCGTGGCGGCCACGGCGGCCGGCGCGTTCGGCGAACGCCGCACCGCCCACCAGGCCACCCCGCAGAGCAGCACGGCCAGGAGGGGCAGGCCGAACTCCCCGATGAAGACCACCAGGGGTTCGAGGCGATCGGGCAGGGCGTCACCCAGGTTGTTGATCCGTCGCAGTATCCCGACGTCCGGATCGGTCAGCTCGGCCACCTGCCGTCACCCCTTTCCCGTCTCCCCGTTCGTGTCCCGCGCCCGTCGTGTCCCGTGTGGCGGCGTGCCGGGGGTGCCCCGCGCGAGCGGGTTCCCGGTGCGTGGCCCTCATGCGAATCGATCATCATTCGACTCGATCAACGCCACCGGCGTCGGCCGGCGTTCCGGCATCCACGGAAGTCACACCGATGCGTTATCGAAGAGAGACGCCCGGCCACGGGCGGTCGGGGAACCCCGACCGCCCGCGACGATTCCCTCACCAACGGTAACCGATGAATCACGCGGCGACAGGACGTGTCGCCCCGAAGTAGTCCGGCGAATCGATCGGATCGAAGCGGATCACCGCCCCCGTGTACGGCGCGTTGATCATGTGACCGCCGCCCACGTAGATGCCGACGTGGTGGATGCTGCGCGAATCGGTCAGGTCGGTCGCGAAGAACACCAGGTCACCGGGGAGCAGTTCGTCCCGGGAGGGGTGCGGACCGGAGTGCCACTGGTCGTTCGCCACCCGGGGCAACTCGATGCCCACCGACTCGAACGCCGCCCGGGTCAGACCCGAACAATCGAACCGCCCGTCGTCCTCGGGCGTGCCGTCCCCACCCCACAGGTACGGCGTGCCGAGATGGGACTGGGCGAAGTGCACCGCCCCCGCCGCCGCCTCCGAGGGCGGCAGCCGCTCCTCGGAGACCGGCGCGGCGAAGCTCTCCTCCATCGCCCGGATGGTCTTCACGTAGTGCTGCGTCTCCGCGTACGGCGGGATCCCCTGGTAGCGGATCACCGCGTACGGACCGGCGTTGTACGAGGCCAGCATGTTGTCCACCGGGTCGCCGGGCACGTCCCGCACGTACTGCGCCATGGCGCAGTTGTAGGAGGCCGCCGAGGGGATGGCGTCCTCCGGATCCCACACGTCGATCCGGCCGTCCCCGTTGCCGTCGATGCCGTGCGAGGCCCACGTCTCGGGGATGAACTGCGCTATCCCCTGCGCGCGGGCGTGGCTCTGCGCGGTCGGCTGCCACCCGCTCTCCTGCTGGAGCTGGGCCGCGAGCAGCGCGGGGGACAACTCGGGGCAGAGGTTGCCCCACCGGTTCACCAACGGCTCGTACTCCGCGGGCACCGAATTCTGCGCCAGGCGACCGCTCCCGGAACCCCCGACGCCACCGCCCCCGGCGGCGGCGAAGACGCCGATGACGAGGAGCGCCATGAAGGCGCACAGACCCCCGAAACCGATCCCGGACCACAGCAGTGCCTTGCGCATGACCTCAACTGTGCCCCAATTCCCCATCGTTGTCTGCCGGCAACCGTCGGGTACCGGCCGCACGCCGGGGCACCGATCCGCGCAACGGGCGCACCGGGGGTGCACACCGCCCCGGGGGCCGGGCACCGGGGGCGGAGGAAACCGATCGTCTGTCGGGTGATCATTCCCCTTGGCGCATGGCGCAGTTCACCTTCCACCCGCTCACGAAGCGGGTCGGCGCGTGGCACAATCCGAAACGGAGGCCCAACACGGGCACATGCGATCGGGAAGCGGAAGGCGGTGGGCGCGGATGTTCCTCTCAGCGGATGAAGCCGACATCACCGAGATCATCGGCGGAATCGCGCCGGACTGGGGGCCCTTCGCCACACTTGGCGGCGAGGCCCGGACCATGGTCCAGGTCATCATGGCCCTGGCCATCATCGTGTGTCTGGCCATCGCCATCTGGGGTGCCGCCAAGCAGCGGATCGGCGCCACCGCGATGCGGGACACCTTCAGCGCCGAACAGGGCAAGGGCCTGATCGTGGCGGGGCTCACCGGGGTCTTCATCATCGGTTCCCTCGGCACGTTGTTCACGATCGTGTACGGCATGGCCGTCTAGCGACGGGGGACCTCCCGCCCGTCCATCGGGCGGGCTTCCCCTTCCCCACCGCCCCTCCGTGCGGAGAACCGGTCACTCGATCCCGAGGCGGAGCAACCGGCCCCGGTCACCGGCACCGCCCGGTTCGCCCGAGGGGCCGGCGTCCAACACCCACAGGTTGCCCTCCCCGCCATCGGCGAGCCCCACCGGGGTGGTCGCTCCCGGCAGGTCGAACTCCTCCGGTTCGGCGTGGAGTCGGGTGCCCGCGAGGGGAAGTCGCAGAAGTTCACCGGCCTCGGTGACCACCCACAGGCTGCCCTCGGCATACGCCATGGCTTCGGGTGATCCCTCGTCCCCCGGGCGGTGGAGCACCTCATCCCCTGTGGGAGCACCACCGTCCGTGGTCCCCACCCCGACGACGAGGGCTTCCCCCTCCTCGGACCTCCCGGTGAGCCACAACCGGCCCAGCGTGTCCGTCGCGAGGCCGTCCACGGTCTCCCAACCCGAGGACAACGTCTCGGGGGAGACCGCACTCCCGCGCCCGGCGAAACGCATCACCGTACCCACCGGCCCGTCGGAGCCGTCGGCGCCCCCCACCCCGGCGTACAGATCGCCGTCGGGGGTGACGAACAGTCGTCCGGCCCGGGCCCCCGGGGTATCGGGAAGGCCCGGGAGTACGCGCTGCCCGGGTGTCAGTTGATCCCCTTCCGGGCGCTGTTCGTCCCAACCGAAACGCATGATTCGCACATCGGAGACGGTGGTGTAGTAGGCGTGCACGTACGTCTCGTCCGCCGTGAGGGCCAGCAGCCCGCCCGCACCTCCGGCCTCGACGGCTTGCACCGTGCCGACCTCGGTGATGTCGCCGGTGTCGGGGGAGACGCGGTGGATGGTGCCGGTGGTACGGGAGCCGACCAACAGATCGCCGTCGGGCAGCACGGCCGGGCCCACCGGCGCCTCGATGCCCGGCAGGGGAACGGTCTCCACCACCTCGGCGGAGCCCTGCGCCGGTGGGGGCGGCGGCTCGGTGGGTTCCGGTTCCGGCTCGGGCTCCTCCTCGCCCGGCCCGCCGGGGTCGGGCGGGCCGGTGGGATCGCCGCCCTCGACCTCGTCGGGCAACAGGTCCTCCGGGGCGGCCGGCGGGCCGCCCGGGGCGAGTTGGGCGGCACGGTCGGCGGCGGGTCCGCCGGCGCACGCGGTCGGCGTCACCAGGAGCCCCGCCAGCAGCACGGAGGCCGTCAGCCGTCCCGGTCCGCGTCGGTTGCCTCGCCCCATCTGCGCACGCCTCCCCGGTGGTTGGGCCCGACCGGGGCACACGGCGCCGGCCGTGCGCCCAGCCTGCCACACGGCGGCCCGTCCCGGGGGTCGTCAGGGCCGGTGGGACGGCGTAGGGTCTCCGGCCATGACGGTCGTGAACGAGGGTGCGGGGGCGGCGGACACGGCGCCGGGGCGGGACGCGACGAGGGAGCCGGAGCCACCGTCGGGGAGCGCCCCCGGCACAGCCGGCGCGATGGTGCTCGCCGTCTCCGGTTGGCGGTTGCTGATCGCCGCGTTCGGCCTCATCGGGTGGGGTGACGCGGCGGCCCGGTTGGGGTTCCTGTCCTCGCTGGAGGACCTGAGCCACCTGGCGAGCTTCACCGTGGGCCTGGTCTTCCTGTGGTTGGCCGTGCGGCCGTTCACCCGGCCCGACCGGGCACCCGAGCCGCCCTCGGCGTGGGTGCGCGGGGCGGCGACGGTCGCCCTGTTGCTGGTGGCCGTGGTCTGGCACACCCTCATGGGCGGGTGGGAGGACGGCTATACGACGACCTCCTCTCTCTTCGCCCACCTGCTCACGCCCGCCGTGGTGTTGGCGGACTGGCTGCTGGTGGGTCGGGCGCAGGGACGGGCCCGCTGGTGGTACCCGCTGTCCTGGACACTGCCGCTGCTGGCGTACCTGGGGTTCATGGTGGGCGCCGGCGTGGAGTCGTACCACGACTTCCTGAATCCGAACGAGGAGGGTTTCCTCGCCACCGTGGCGGCGTTCACCGTGGCCGTGGTGGTCACGGGTTACGTGCTGGTCGCCCTGGGACGGCTGCGCGCGGCCCTGCCGGGCGGCGGCCCGGCACCGGCGGCCGATGGCGTGCCCGCCCCCGGCGCCGCGCCGGAACCCGTGCCGGTCACGCCGCCGCCGGCCGGCGGTGCCGCCGCCCCGACCGACGCGCCGCCCGACCCCTCCCCCGTCTCTTATACACCTCTGGGGCTGCCGCCGAAACTGCAAATGT
>NZ_VKHS01000403.1 GCF_014141525.1 Streptomyces calidiresistens | reverse complement strand
CGCCGGGGGCGCGGGGGCTCCCCCCGCCTCCACCGGCTGGGCCACCGGGGCCGATGGGGCCGCCGGGGCCGCCGGGGCCGCCGGGGACCGGCCGCCGCCGAGCGAGGCCAGGTAGGCGTTGTAGGCGGCCAGTTCGCGGTCCTCCCCGCTGCGATCCGCGGAGCGGTCCCGGCGGCGGGCGACCCGCTGGTCGGAGACGAACCACTGCACCAACAGCGCGATCAGCACGATGACGGTGGGAATCTCGCTGAACGCCCAGGCGATGCCACCCGCGGCGTTCTGGTCGGAGAGCGCGTCCGTGCCCAGCGAGGCGGGCGGGTCGGAGTAGGCCCCGATCAGCGGAGCGGTCGCCATCATCAGCGCGATGCCGAAGAAGGCGTGGAACGGCATGGTGGCGAACAGTTCGAGCATCCGCATCAGGTGACCCGGACGGTGGGGCCCCGGGTCCACCCCCATGATCGGCCAGAAGAAGACGAGTCCGACCGCGAGGAAGTGGATCATCATCGCGATGTGCCCCGGCCGGGAGGACATCAGGAAGTCGAACAGCGGCGTGAAGTACAGCCCGTAGAGACTGGCGATGAACAGCGGGATGGTGACCAGGGGGCTGGTGACCGTGCGCACGTACCGGCTGTGCAGGAGCGAGACCAGCCACTCGCGGGGACCGCGCCGACCGCGCCCCGCGGTGGGCAGGGCACGCAGCGTCAGGGTCACGGGCGCCCCGAGCAGCAGCAGGATCGGCGAGAACATGCTGATGATCATGTGCTGCACCATGTGCACGCTGAACAGGAGCATGCCGTAGTCGTTCATGGCGGTGCCGGTGACCGCCCACACGCTGAGCACCCCGAGGACGAACGCCGTCGTCCGGCCGGGTGACCAGGCGTCCCCGCGCCGGCGCAGCCGGATCACCCCCCACAGGTAGAGGGCCAGGACGACGGCGCAGCCCACGGCGAAGAAGGTTTCCCCGCCGGGCTGGAGTCCGCGCAACAGGGTGAAGGGCGGCAGTTCCGCCGTGATGCCGTGATCGGCGTGGTCCATCCGCATGCTCCCGAGGTGTTCCGGTGGCCCCGGATCAGCATAGAAAGTCCCCCGACCGTCGGTGCGGCCGGGGGTCCGGGGGCCGGGTCGCCGGTCCCGTCCGACGAACGGGCGGGACCGGCGACCCGGGGGACTCAGGAGGGGCTGACGGTGGCGGCGGCGATGCGCTCGGCGCGCAGCGCCTCGTACCAGCGGTCGTCCACCGGCGGGAGGGCGTTGACGTCCAGCGCCAGCTTGATCAGCAGGTCGGCGAGGTGGGGGTTGCGGGCGAGGACCGGTCCGTGCAGGTAGGTGCCGAGCACCGTCTCCCGCCAGGCGCCCTCGGTGCCGTCGCCGATGCCGTTGCCGCGTCCGAGGCGGACCCGGGCCAGGGGCCGGGCGGTGGGGCCCAGGTGGGTGACGCCCTGGTGGTTCTCGAAGCCCGTCAGCTGCGGCAGGCCGAGCCGCTCGTCCACGTCGGCGAGGACGTCGCCGACGCAGCGCTCGCCGTCACCGCGCACGGTGGTGATGTCCAGCAGGCCCAGACCGGGTTCGCTGCGGCCCAGGTCGTTGACGAACTCCCGGCCGAGGATCTGGTAGCCCGCGCAGACGCCGAAGATGATGGCGCCGTTGTCCGCGGCGCGCTGCAGGCCGCCGTCCCGGCGCAGGCGCTCGGCGGCCAGCCGCTGGGGGCGGTCCTCACCCCCGCCGATCAGGTAGATGTCCCCGGAGGTGGGCAGGGGCTGGTCCGACCGGACGTCCTGACGGGCGACCTTCAGCCCGCGCTGTCGGGCGCGGCGTTCGACCACCAGGGCGTTGCCCTGGTCGCCGTAGGTGCTCAGCAGGTCGGGATAGACCCAGACCACACGGAGACTGGATTCGCTCATGACTCGGTGTCCTCGCTGTCCTTCGGTGTGCGGCGCGGTGTGCGGCGTCGTCCCGGTGCCGGGGCGCCCCCACGGCGGGTGGTCGGGAGGGGCCGGGTGCCGCGTCCGGCTGTCGTTCAGTTCCCCACGATGCGGCGCAGGTCCTGGAAGGCGGTGTAGTTGGCGATGGCCTCGATGCGGCCGGGGGGACTGACCCGCAGGGCCTCGCCGAGGTCCTCGCAGACGGTGAATTCCAGGCCGGCGACCTCCAGCCGCACCGCCAGGTCGAGTTTGCGGTCGCCCAGGACGGCGATCGGGTGGCCGGCCAGGCGGGTGTAGTCCACGTCCCACAGCCAGGAGGTGTCGGTTCCGTCGGCGCCGCGCGCGTTGACGGAGAGGATGACGGGGGACGGCGCCGGGTCGATCAGGGAGAAGGTCTCCAGCCATCCGGCGGGGTTCTTCGCCAGCAACAGCCGGATGTCGCGTCCCTGGTGGGTGACGACGTCGTACCGGCCGGCCACCGCGGTGACGGAGAACATCCGCTCCAGGGCGGTCTGCGGGGGTACGCCGAAGAAGGCCGCGACGGCGGTGGCGGTGGTGGCGTTGGCGCGGTTGGCGCGGCCGGGAAGCTGCAGCCGGATGGGCCAGGCCGAGCCGTGGGGGTCGACGACCTTCTCGCCGGAGAGCTGCCAGGTGGGGGTGGGGCGCTCGAAGCCGCAGTCCCCGCAGGCCCAGTGCTCGTCGGGACGCTGGAGGACACCGCCGCAGGCGGGGCAGGACCAGGCGTCGTCCTTCCACTCCTGACCGGCGGCGACCCACACCACGTTGGTGGCGGCGGAGGCGGCCCACACGATGAGCGGGTCGTCGCAGTTGGCGACGACGGTGGCCGGGGAGCCCTCGAGGCCGTCACGCCAGTGGTCGGCCATCATGCGGGTCTCGGCGGCCCGGTCGAGCTGGTCGCGGGAGAGGTTCAGCAGGGCGATGACCTTGGGCGAGACGTCCCGCGCGACGGCGTGCAGGTACTTCTCGTCCACCTCCAGGACCCCGAAGCGCGCCTTGGCCCCGGCGGCCAGGGCGGAGGTGATGCCCGCGGGCATGTTGGCACCCAGGGCGTTGGAGACCACCTCGCCGCCGGCGCGCAGCGCCTCGGCGATCAGACGGGTCGTGGTGGTCTTGCCGTTGGTCGCGGAGACCAGGACGACGTCGAGGTGGCCGGCGAGCCGGCCGAGCAGGTCGGGATCGACCTTGAGGGCCACCCGGCCGCCGATGACGGATCCGCTGCCGCGTCCGGCGGCCCGGGAGACGGCGGCCGCCGCCTTGCCCGCCGTGACGGCGAGCCTGGCTCGCGGGGTGAGCGGCTCGGTGCTCTCTGGCATGGTCAGTGTTCCTCCTTGCCCCTGGTTCCGGGCCAGCCTATCGACCCCGGGGCCGGGACCCGAATCCCACCGGGGCAAGCGGGGTTGTGGATCCCCCGGCGTGTGACGGCGGTGTTTCCCGCCCGGGTCGGGGAGGGAGCCGCGGATGGTGTTCGCGGTGCCGGTCACCCGGGGCGCGACGGAAGCACTTCGGGGGCGTGCGCCCCCTTCGGGCGAATGGTGCGCGATGCGCCGATCGACACCGGTTCCCGGGGGATGTCCCGGTGGGCGTTCGGGACGACGGGCGGGCCCGGGGAGGGCCGGGAAGGACCGGGAGGCATCCGGGGGATGGTTCGTCACCCGTGTGAATCGATGGGGCGGTTGTTCTTTTGATCCCGTATTACGTTTTTCACAATCATTGGTTATCGCCCGGGAGGGTCGGATGGTGCTGTCCATCTCCGGAGTTCTGCTGTTCGGAATCATCGTGTTCCTCTTCTTCCGCAAGGACGGGCTGAAGCCGTCCCACGCGGTGGTGTGCGCCCTGTTCGGTTTCTACCTGGCGGGCACGGCCATCGGCCCCAGCATCCAGGCCGGGGGCGCGAGCCTGGCGAACCTGCTGGGCGGGATCTCCCTGTGAGGCCACCGCGGCTCTCCCGCCGGACGGGACCGGCCGCCGGCGCGACGAACGGGAACGGCCCCACCCGGTGAACGGCCGGACGGCGCTCGGCGGGGCGGCCCGGTGCGCGGCGGTGCCGGGGCGCGGCGCCCTGCGGCTGGGCCGGTCCGCCCACCGACGCTGGAGGAACCTGCCGAGGGAACGACGCGGCCCCGGGGCCGTGGCCGTCGTGGTCGGGGTGGCCCTGTTGTGGCTGATGCCCGCCGGACCGGCCGTGGCGGGGCTCGCCCTCCTGGTGGCGGCGGTGGTGGCCGGCCTGCGCCCCGCGGCGGAGCCGGAGGACCCCGGGGGGCCGGAGGAGGACCCGGACGCCGCGGCCGTTCGCGAACGGCGGCTGGCGATGCTGCGCGAGGCCCTCACCCCCTGGCCCGGCGGGAGCGGGCCCTTCGGCTTCCCGGACGGCGACCCCCCGCCCCCGACGGAAACCCGCGCGACCGGGGAGGACGGACCGCAGGACACCGGAGCGGAGGGGGAGACCCCCGGGGGGCCGGCGGCCGACGGGAGGGACCCCGTGCGCGGGGTCTTCGACCACCGGGGCCGGCCGGTGTCCCTGGAGATCCGCTACCCCGCGTCCTTCCCCGACTGGGATCCCCCGGCCCGCGAACGGGTGGAGGACCTGGTGACCCGACGGCTGGGGCACGGGGGCGACGTGCGGTTCGACTGGGACGGGGAACGGGGTGTGCTCGGGGTGCGACCGGCCGACCCCCTCCCCGAGGGCATCGGCGCGCAACCGTTCGTCGCCCCGGCCGGCACCGTCGTGCTCGGCTTCACCGACCCCGGATCCGGCGACCGCACCGTGCCCGTGCGGCGGGTCCCGCCCGACGACCCCGGGGACGAGGTGGTCGTGGACGCCCCTCCCCTGGTGTGGCGCACGGGACCGGGGTCCCCGACACCGCACCTGCTGGTGGTCGGCGAGCCCCGCTCGGGGGTGACCGGCCTGCTGCGCTCGGTGGTGTTGCAGGCGCTGCGGCGCGAGCCCCCGGCGCACGGAACCCCCGTCGGCGTGGGCTCCGCGGAGGTGGCGGTGGTGGACGGCGCGGGTGGGGG
>NZ_VKHS01000402.1 GCF_014141525.1 Streptomyces calidiresistens | reverse complement strand
TCCGCCGGACGCGCCCGGCCCCGGCCCCCGGTGCGCCCCGGGGGCCCGGACCCGGGACGATGCCGTTATGAGTGCCGCATCTGCCAACGGACAGTCAGCCGCTTCGCCGACCGGGCGCCGGGTCTCCGCCCGGATCGGCGCGATCTCCGAGTCCGCCACCCTCGCCGTGGACGCCAAGGCGAAGGCCCTGAAGGCCGCCGGGCGCCCGGTGATCGGCTTCGGCGCCGGTGAGCCGGACTTCCCGACCCCGGACTACGTCGTCGAGGCCGCCGTGGCCGCCTGCCGCGAGCCGCGTTTCCACCGCTACACCCCCGCGGGCGGTCTGCCGGAGCTGAAGAAGGCGGTCGCGGAGAAGACCCTGCGGGACTCCGGCTACGAGGTGGACCCGGCGCAGGTGCTGATCACCAACGGCGGCAAGCAGGCCATCTACGAGGCGTTCGCCGCGATCCTGGACCCGGGTGACGAGGTCATCGTCCCGGCCCCCTACTGGACCACCTACCCCGAGTCGATCCGGCTGGCCGGCGGCGAGCCGGTGGTGGTGACCGCCGACGAGACCACCGGCTACCGGGTGGGCGTCGAGCAGCTGGAGGCGGCCCGCACCGAGCGCACCAAGGTGGTGCTCTTCGTCTCGCCCTCCAACCCGACCGGCGCGGTGTACCCGCGCGAGCAGGTGGAGGCCATCGGGCGCTGGGCCGTGGAGCACGGCCTGTGGGTGCTGACCGACGAGATCTACGAGCACCTGGTCTACGGGGACGCGGAGTTCACCTCGCTGCCGACGCTCGTCCCCGAACTGCGGGACCGCTGCCTGGTGGTCAACGGCGTCGCCAAGACCTACGCGATGACCGGTTGGCGGGTGGGCTGGATGATCGGCCCGCAGGACGTGGTCAAGGCCGCCGCCAACCTCCAGTCGCACGCCACCTCCAACGTCTCCAACGTCGCGCAGGCCGCCGCGCTGGCCGCCGTCTCCGGCGACCTGGAGGCGGTGGCGACGATGCGCGAGGCGTTCGACCGGCGGCGGCGGACCATCGTGCGGATGCTCAACGAGATCGAGGGCGTGGAGTGCCCCGAGCCGGAGGGCGCGTTCTACGCCTACCCGTCGGTGAAGGGCCTGCTGGGCCGGGAGATCCGCGGGAAGCGGCCCGGGAGCAGCGTGGAGCTGGCCGAGCTGATCCTGGAGGAGGTCGAGGTGGCGGTCGTGCCGGGCGAGGCGTTCGGCACCCCCGGCTACCTGCGGCTGTCCTACGCGCTGGGTGACGAGGACCTGGTGGAGGGCGTCTCCCGGATGCAGAAGCTGCTCGCCGAGGCGCGCGACTGACGGAGGCCCGGGGGGCCACCGGCCCCTCCCCCGCCGGCACCGTCCGGCCCGATCGTCCGCCCCGGACGCGGAGCGTTCCCCGCTCCCGCGTTCGGGGCGGCGCCCGTTCGGGAGGCGCGACTTTCATGCGCGTGCCTCCATGGGGCAGTATCCGGAGATGGCGAGTGTTCGTGACGTCCGGTTGTTGCCCAAGGCCCATCTGCATCTGCACTTCACCGGCTCCATGCGGTCCCCGACCCTGCTGGAACTGGCGGACAAGTACGGGGTGCACCTGCCGGACGCGCTCAGCGGGGGCGAGCCGCCGAAACTGCGGGCGACCGACGAGCGCGGCTGGTTCCGTTTCCAGCGCCTGTACGACATCGCGCGGTCCTGCCTGCGCTCCGAGGAGGACATCCACCGCCTGGTGCGGGAGACCGCCGAGGAGGACCTGCGCGACGGGTCCCGGTGGCTGGAGATCCAGGTGGACCCCACCTCCTACGCACCGCGTCTGGGCGGACTGATCCCGGCCCTGGAGATCATCCTGGACGCGGTGGACGCCGCGCGCCGGGACACCGGCCTGGAGATCCGGGTGCTGGTGGCGGCCAACCGGATGAAGCACCCCCTGGACGCCCGCACCCTGGCCCGGCTGGCCGTGCGCCACGCCCACCGGGGAATCGTCGGCTTCGGACTGTCGAACGACGAACGACGCGGGTTCGCCCGCGACTTCGACCGGGCGTTCGCCATCGCCCGCGAGGGCGGCCTGTTGGCGGCCCCGCACGGGGGCGAGTTGGCGGGGCCGGAGAGCGTGCGGGACTGTCTGGACGACCTGGGCGCGGGACGGGTGGGCCACGGGGTGCGGGCGGCCGAGGACCCCCGGCTGGTGGAGCGGTTGGCGGCGTCCGGGGTGACCTGCGAGGTGTGCCCGGCGTCCAACGTGGCGCTGGGGGTGTACGAGCGGCAGGAGGACGTGCCGCTGCGGAGGTTGTTCGAGGCGGGGGTGCCGATGGCGCTGGGGGCGGACGATCCGCTGCTGTTCGGGGCCCGTCTGGCCGACCAGTACGAGATCGCCCGGCGGTACCACGGCTTCACCGACGAGGAGTTGGCGGAGCTGGCGCGGCAGTCGGTGCGCGGCTCCACCGCGCCGTCGGACGTGCGCGAGAAGCTGCTGATGGACATCGACGCCTGGCTGGCCGGCTGACCGGCGGTCCCGTTCCGCCCCGTTCCGGCCGGAACGGGGCGGCCCCGGTCAGAGTTCGACGCCGACCGTCACCGGCTCGTTGACCAGGGTGACGCCGAAGGCCTCGCGCACCCCGGCGCGCACCTCGCGGGCGAGCGCCAGCAGGTCGGCGGTGCGCGCCCCGCCCCGGTTGGTCAGGGCGAGGGTGTGCTTGCCGGAGATCCGGGCCGGGCCCTCGCCGTGGCCCCTGCCGAACCCGGCGCGCTCGATGAGCCAGGCGGCGGAGGTCTTGGTCAGCCCCTCCCCCGCGGGGTACAACGGCGGCGCCGCGTCCGGGCCGAGCCGTTCGGCGACCCGGCGGCGGAAGGCGGCCAGGGCGGCGTCGTCGAGGATCGGGTTGGTGAAGAAGGAGCCGGCCGACCAGGTGTCGTGGTCGTCGGGGTCCAGGACCATGCCCTTGCCGGCGCGCAGTCGCAGCACGCCGTCGCGGGCCTCGCCGATCGGCACCCGGTCGCCGGGGGAGACGCCGAGCAACCGGGCGGTCTCGGCGTACTTCAGGGGCGCGGACAGCCCGCCGGCGTCCTCCAGTTCCATCCGCACGCGCAGCACCACCCAGCGGTCCGGCTCGGCCTTGAAGCGGCTGTGGCGGTAGGCGAAGCCGCACTCGGCGGCGGGCAGGGTGACGATCCCGCCGTCGGCCCGGTCCAGGGCCACGACCTCGGTGAGCACGTCGGCGACCTCCTGGCCGTAGGCGCCGACGTTCTGGACGGGGGTGGCGCCGACGGAGCCGGGGATGCCGGCCAGGCACTCGAT
Source organism: Streptomyces calidiresistens (assembly GCF_014141525.1). Taxonomy (GTDB): domain Bacteria; phylum Actinomycetota; class Actinomycetes; order Streptomycetales; family Streptomycetaceae; genus Streptomyces; species Streptomyces calidiresistens. Next base: position 1,684 of record NZ_VKHS01000402.1, on the reverse strand, counting down.
GCCGGCGAGTCCGGCGGCCACGACGCGGTCGACCAGCGCCGACCAGTTCTCCCCGGCGGCGACCTCCAGGCGGGTGCCGTCGAAGCGGACGCCGGTGGAGGCGATCCGCACGACGGTGCCGTCGAAGCCGTCGTCGGAGACGACGAGGTTGCTGCCGCCCCCCAGCACCAGCAGCGGGGTGCCGGTGGTGTCGGCCTCGCGGACGGCCCGGACGATGTCCTCGTCGTTCCCGGCGGTGAGCAGCCGGCGGGCCGGGCCGCCGGTGCCGGCCGTGCCGCCGAGCGGGGCCGCGGGGTCCGCGGCGGCGCCGGCCGCTCCCCCGCCCCGGGGGACGAGGAACACCAGGAGGCCGGCGGTCAGCAGCGCCGCCGCACCCCACCACAGCGCCGGGACCAGGCCGTCCACGAAGGCGGTCGGCGGCGCGTAGCCGCCCCGGGCGGCGAAGACGGAGGCCAGCAGGGCGATGCCCAGCGCCCCGCCGACCTCGCGCAGGGAGTTGTTGACGCCGGAGGCGACGCCCTGACGCTCCGGGGGGACCGACCCCATCACCATCGCCCCGGCCGGCGCGAAGAACATCGCCATGCCGAGGCCGCAGAGCACGAAGGCGGGCAGTTGGGCGCCGTAGCCCACCGCCGGGTCGGCCACCAGGGCGAACCAGGCCAGGCCTGCGGCCATCAGCCCCAGTCCGGTGGTGACCACGGGCCGGCCGCCGATCCGGTCGGTGAGCACGCCGGCGAGGGGGGCGATCAGCAGCGGCATCGCGGTCCACGGCAGCATCCGCAGGCCGGCCGCCTGCGGGCCGTGTCCCTGGATGATCTGGAGGAACTGGGTGAGCAGGAAGATCGAGCCGAACATGCCCAGGAACATCAGCAGGCTCGCGGCGTTGACCAGCGCGAAGGTGCGGGAGCGGAAGAGGTCCAGGGGCAGCAGTGGGGCCGGGGTCCGGCGCTCCCACAGCACGAAGAGCACCAGGACGGCGGCACCGGCGGTCAGCGGCCCGAGGGTGGAGGGGGCCGTCCAGCCGTGCTCGTGACCGCGGATGATGCCGAGGACGACGCCGAGCAGACCGGCGGTGGCCAGGAGCGCGCCGGGCACGTCGAGGGGGGCGTCGGTGCCCCGGCCCCCGGGCAGGCGCAGCCGGATCAGCGGCAGCAGGAGCAGCCCGACGGGGACGTTCAGCCAGAAGATCCAGTGCCAGCTCAGGTGTTCGGTGACCGCGCCGCCGACGAGGGGGCCGCCGGCGACCGCCAGCCCGTTGATCGCGCCCCAGATGCCGAAGGCGGTGCCGCGCCGTTCGGCGGGGACGCTCGCGGTGATGAGGGTGAGGCTCAGCGGGAGGAGGACGGCGGCGCCGACGCCCTGGAGGGCACGGGCGGCGATGAGCTCCCCGGTGGTGCCGGCCAGGGCGGCGAGGGCGGAGGCCAGGGTGAAGACCACCACTCCACCGGCGAAGACGCGGCGCCGGCCGAAGCGGTCGCCGAGCCCGGCGGCGAACAGCAGCAGGCAGGCGAAGGGCAGGGTGTAGCCGTTGACGATCCACTCCAGCGCGGCGAGGCTCCCGTCGAGGTCCTCGCGGATGACCGGCAGCGCGGTGGTGACCACGAGGTTGTCCAGGGCGGCCATGAACGTGGCCGCGCCGGTGATGCCGAGGACCCAGCCGAGACGGGCCGGGGGGCGGGGGTCG
>NZ_VKHS01000401.1 GCF_014141525.1 Streptomyces calidiresistens | reverse complement strand
GGATCGGGGTCGGCGGATATGCCGCCGGCGGCGAGCGCCCCGATCAGCCGCCCGGTGTCGGGGAGCAGGTCGGCGGGCAGGTCGGTGACCCGCCAGATCCGGTCGGGGCGCCCGCCGACGGCCGTGTCGGGGGCGGCGGTTTCGGCGACCGTGTCGCCGGTGGTCAGGAAGAGGCGGGCGGCAAGGATCGCCGCCCGGGCGGCGTCCTCCCGACGCACCGTCACCCGGGCGCCGGTGCCCAGGGCCAGGCACCACCCGTCGGGGCGGCCGGCGCCCGGGGCGGTGTCCGGGTCGGCGCCCGGGGCGGCGGGAGCGACGAGCGTCACATCCGCGTCCAGCGCCGCCACGTCCCCGCGCCCGTCGTCCACGGCGAACAGGAACCGCCCCGACAGTCGGGCCGCCACCGGGTCCGCGCACAGCGCCCGGTCCACCTCCCGGGCCACCGCGTGCACGCCGGAGCGGGCGCCCGCCAGGGGCGTGGCCACGATGTTCCGCGCCCGCTCGTGGGTGTCCGAGGGCAGCAGCCCGGCCGCCCGCAGTCGGCCCGCCAACTCGGTCCCGCAGTCCGCCGGAAGGGCTCTGAGCTGCATGTTCCCGCGTGAGGTGAGGTCGATCCGGCCGTCGCCGAACTCCTCGGCCAGGTCGGCGAGGACACGCGCGGCGGACGCGTCCAGCAGACCGCCCGGCAGCCGCACCCGGGCCAGCGCGCCGTCGTCGGCGGCGTGCAGGCGCAGCGCGCCGGGGCAGGCGTCGTCGCGCCGACGGCCGGACGATTCCTCCCGGTTCGGCACGGTTGCGGGGCGGGTGGACATGCCGGCGAGCATACCCGGGGCCCCACGGGGGCGTACTCCCCACGGGGGCCGCCGGCGCATACGATGACCGGTGGCGGTCCGACCGGATCGCCGACGCCTGCGACGGCGTTTCGGGGAGGAAGCCGGTGAGAGTCCGGCGCGGTCCCGCCACTGTGAATCCGGCCACACCGGCCGGATGAGTCAGGAACTCCCGCCGTCGCCACCGCCCGGGGCGAGGACCCCGAGGAAGGCCGGCCGCAGCATGCTCCTGCTCCTGTCCACGTCGGACACCGATCTGCTCAGCGCCCGCGCGGCCGGAGGCCCGGTGCCCTACCGGTTCGCCAACCCCTCACGGCTCCCCCTCGACGACCTGGACGCGCTGCTGGAGGGCACCGACCTGGTGGTGGTCCGCCTCCTCGGCGGGCTGCGCGCCTGGCAGGAGGGCGTGGACAAACTCCTCGCCGGGCCCCGCCCCGTCGTCGTCCTCACCGGCGAACAGGCCCCCGACGCCCAGCTGATGGCCGCCTCCACCGTGCCGGTGGGCATCGCCGCCGAGGCGCACGCCTACCTCGCGCACGGCGGGCCCACCAACCTGGAACACCTGGCCCGCTTCCTCTCCGACACCGTGCTGCTCACCGGCCACGGCTTCGACCCGCCCGCCGCCGCCCCCGCCTGGGGAGGGTTGGAGCGCGCCCCGCGCGCCGACGCCCCCGAGCCGCCGGCCGACGCCCCCACCATCGCGGTGCTCTACTACCGGGCCCACCAGATGAGCGGCAACACCGCCTTCGTGGAGGCGCTGTGCCGGGCGATCGAGGACGCCGGCGGCCGGCCGCTGCCGCGCTGGGTCGCCTCCCTGCGCGCCCCCGAGGACGAGCTGATCGCCGAACTGCGCACCGCCGACGCCGTGGTGACCACCGTCCTGGCCGCCGGCGGCACCACCCCCGCCGACGCCTCCGCCGGCGGGGACGACGAGTCCTGGGACGCGGGCGCCCTCGCCGACCTGGACGTGCCGATCCTCCAGGCGCTCTGCCTGACCGGGTCGCGCGCCGACTGGGAGGCCAACGACGAGGGTCTGTCCCCGCTGGACGCCGCCACCCAGGTCGCCGTGCCCGAGTTCGACGGCCGGCTGATCACCGTCCCCTTCTCCTTCAAGGAGGTGGACGCCGAGGGCCTGCCGTCGTACGTGCCCGACCCCGAGCGGGCCGCCCGGGTCGCCGGAATCGCCGTGCGCCACGCCCGGCTGCGGCGCATCCCGGCGGCCGACAAGCGCATGGCGCTGGTGCTGTCCGCGTACCCGACGAAGCACTCGCGGATCGGCAACGCCGTCGGCCTGGACACCCCCGCCAGCGCGATCGCCCTGCTGCGCCGGCTGCGCGCCGAGGGCTACGACATCGGTCCCGACCCGGACGCCCCCGATGCCGACACCGGCGCGTCGGGCGCGTCCGGCGCGGAGGAGGGCCCGCTGCCGGGCCTGGCCTCCGGCGACGGCGACGACCTGATCCGCGCCCTCATCGACGCCGGCGGCCACGACCGGGAGTGGCTCACCGAGGAGCAGCTGGCCCGCAACCCGGTGCGCGTCCCCGCCGCCGACTACCGCCGCTGGTACGACGGGTTGCCCGCCGAACTGCGGGAGTCGGTCGAGGAGCACTGGGGCCCGCCGCCGGGCGAGATGTTCGTCGACCGCAGCCGCGACCCCGACGGCGAGATCGTGCTCGCAGCGCTGCGCCGGGGCAACCTCATCGTGCTCATCCAGCCCCCGCGCGGCTTCGGCGAGAACCCCATCGCCATCTACCACGACCCGGACCTCCCGCCCTCGCACCACTACCTGGCCGCCTACCGCTGGCTTGCCGCCTCCCGCACCGAGGGCGGCTTCGGCGCCGACGCGATGATCCACCTCGGCAAGCACGGCAACCTGGAGTGGCTGCCCGGCAAGAACGCCGGCCTGTCCGCCGCCTGCGCCCCCGACGCCGCGCTCGGCGACCTGCCGCTGGTCTACCCGTTCCTGGTCAACGACCCGGGCGAGGGCACCCAGGCCAAGCGCCGGGTGCACGCCACCCTCATCGACCACCTCGTGCCGCCGATGGCCCGCGCCGAGTCCTACGGCGACATCGCCCGCCTGGAACAACTCCTCGACGAGTACGCGCAGATCTCCGTCATGGACCCGGCCAAGCTGCCGGCCATCCGGGGGCAGATCTGGACGCTGATCCGGGCCGCCCGCCTGGACCACGACCTCGGCCTGGAGGAGCGCCCCGACGACGACGGCTTCGACGACTTCCTGCTGCACGTCGACGGCTGGCTGTGCGAGGTGAAGGACGCCCAGATCCGCGACGGCCTGCACGTCCTGGGCAACGCGCCGGTCGGCGAGGAGCGGGTCAACCTGGTGCTGGCGATCCTGCGCGCCCGGCAGATCTGGGGCGGCACCACCGCCCTGCCCGGGCTGCGCGAGGCGCTGGGGCTGGACGAGTCCGCGCCGGGCCGGGCCGAGGCCGACCGGGTGGAGGAGCTGGCCCGGGCGCTGGTCCGGGGCATGGAGGACGCCGGGTGGGAGGCGTCGGCGGTGCCCGGCGTCATCGACGCCGTGCTGCCGGAAGCGGGCGCCGGCACGGACGCGGACACCGCCGGGGCGCCGGCGGTGAACCGCGAGGCCCTGGTCGGCGTGCTGGAGTTCGCCGTGCGCGAGGTGGTGCCCCGACTGGCGGGCACCGTCGACGAGTTGGAGCACACCGTGCGTGCCCTGGCCGGGCGGTTCGTGCCCGCCGGACCCTCCGGCTCCCCGCTGCGCGGCCTGGTCAACGTGCTGCCCACCGGCCGCAACTTCTACTCCGTGGACCCCAAGGCCGTGCCCAGCCGGCTCGCCTGGGAGACCGGCCGCGCCCTGGCCGACTCCCTGCTGGAGCGCTACCGCGCCGACCACGGCGAGTGGCCCTCCTCGGTCGGCCTGTCGCTGTGGGGCACCAGCGCGATGCGCACCGCCGGCGACGACATCGCCGAGGCCCTGGCACTGCTGGGCGTCCGCCCGGTGTGGGACGACGCCTCGCGCCGGGTCACCGGCCTGGAGCCGATCCCGCTCCCGGAGCTGGGCCGCCCCCGCATCGACGTGACGCTGCGCATCAGCGGCTTCTTCCGCGACGCCTTCCCACACGTCATCGGGCTGCTGGACGACGCCGTGCGGCTGGTCGCCGGATTGGACGAGCCGGACGCCGACAACCACGTGCGCGCCCACACCCGCGCCGACCTCGCCGAGCACGGCGACGAGCGCCGCGCCACCGTCCGCATCTTCGGCTCCCGCCCCGGCACCTACGGCGCCGGCCTGCTCCAGCTCATCGACAGCCGGGACTGGCGCACCGACGCCGACCTCGCCGAGGTCTACACGGTGTGGGGCGGCTACGCCTACGGGCGCGGCCTGGACGGCCGCTCGGCCCGCGAGGAGATGGAGACGGCGTACAAGCGGATCGCGGTCGCGGCGAAGAACACCGACACCCGCGAGCACGACATCGCCGACTCCGACGACTACTTCCAGTACCACGGCGGCATGGTCGCCACCGTCCGCGCGCTGCGCGGCGGCGAGGCCCCCGAGGCGTACATCGGCGACAGCACCCGCCCGGAGACCGTCCGCACCCGCACCCTGGTCGAGGAGACCTCGCGGGTGTTCCGGGCCCGGGTGGTCAACCCGCGCTGGATCGAGGCGATGCGCCGCCACGGCTACAAGGGCGCCTTCGAACTGGCCGCGACCGTGGACTACCTCTTCGGCTACGACGCCACGACGGGCGTGGTCGCCGACTGGATGTACGACAAGCTGACGCAGACGTACGTGCTGGACCCGGAGAACCGCAAGTTCCTGCAGGAGAACAACCCGTGGGCGCTGCACGGCATGGCCGAGCGGCTGCTGGAGGCGGAGAGCCGGGGGATGTGGGCCGAGCCGGACCCGGCGACCCTGGAGGAGTTGCGCCGGGTGTTCCTGGAGACCGAGGGCGAGCTGGAGTCCGACGACGAGTGAGCCCCGGGGGGTGAGGCGTGCCGCCCGGCCCCGGTGCGGCGCCCCGACGGGGTGCCGCACCGGGGCCGGGGCGGGTCTCCGCCCGGGGGCGCCTGTGACCACCGCGCCCCCGGGGCCGCGATCCCGGTCGTCGGGCAGGGGAAGGCCATCGCGGGGAATGTCCGGACCACCCGCGGCGGGGTGGGCGG
>NZ_VKHS01000400.1 GCF_014141525.1 Streptomyces calidiresistens | reverse complement strand
GTGCGGGGGCGGGAGGGCTGCGGCGAGGACGGGGCGTACGGAGCCGACGCGGTGGAACCGGCGGCCCTGCTGCTCGGGCCCGAGGACGTCGAGGCGCCGGACCCCCTCACCGAGGGGCCCGTCTTCGACCCGTTGGTCTACGGATCCCCGGGGGAGCCGCCGTTCGGCCCGGATCCGAGCTTCGATCGGAGGTTCCACCAGGTGTTCGGCAACAGCCTCGGGTTCCACGACGGGGAGTTCATGGTGCTGTGGACCGTCAACAACCGGGTCCACCCCGACATCCCCTCCCTGTTGGTCCGGGAGGGCGATCTGGTGCACGTCACCTTCGTCAACCGCAGCCTGGACGACCACCCCATGCACCTGCACGGCCACCGGATGCTCGTCCTCTCCAGGGACGGTCGTCGCGCCACCGGGGGGCCCTGGTGGACCGACACCCTCAACGTCGCGCCGGGGGAGCGTTACGAGGTGGCCTTCCGCGCGGACAACCCGGGCCTGTGGATGGACCACTGCCACAACCTGGACCACGCCCGGGACGGCATGGTGATGCACCTGGTGTACGACGGCGTGCACAGTCCCTACGAGACCGGCCGCGACACCGGCAACCTCCCGGAGTGAACCACCTCCCCGCCCACCAGGGCGTCCCGCGCGGCCCGGACGTGGTCCCGGTCCGCGCGGGGCCCGGCGGCCCGGGGCGGCAGTGTGGCGATCACCGTGCTGCGGCCCGCCCGGACCGCCGGGTGGGCCCGGGCCGTCGTCGCCAGGGATTGGGCCGGCCCCGCTTCCACCAGTACCCGGTCGCCGTCTCCCACCACCCGGTCCAGCGTTTGCGCGAAGAGCACCGGGGCGGTGGGCTGGAGAGCCCAGAAGCGAGGGCTGAGGGCCTCGGTGGGCAGCAGCGGGCGGGTGGTGTGGGCCGAGTAGATCGTGGTCCGCGGGGGCCGCCTGGGGAAGCGGGCGATGAGTGCCTCCGTGGGGGACACCAGCGAATCCAGGGCGGGGCTGTGATACGGGGTCCGGGTCGCCAGCCGACGCCAGGTCAGGCCGTTGGCCGTCAGCCTTCGGCCGGTCGCGTCGAGGGGGGCTCCGGGGCCCGACAGAACGGTGTTCCGGGGTCCGTTGACGGCGCCGATCACCACCCCGTCCTCCAGCAGTCCGGTCAGCCGGTCGGGAGCGGCCGCGACGGCGATCATGCCCCCGGCCGGACTCCGCCGTTGCAGGAGGACCCGCTCCCACAGCAGCCGTACTGCGTCCTCCAGTCGGAACACCCCGGCCAGCGCGGCGGCGACGAACTCGCCCATGCTGTGCCCCAGGTAGGCGGCCGGCCGCACGCCCCAGCTCTCCACCAGCCGGCCCATCGCGTAGTCCACGGCGAACAGCAGCGGCGCCGAACGGCTGTCGGCGTCCAGGGGCACGGTGGGGTTCTCCACCAGCCAGTCGCGTCGCGCCGCCGCCCCCTCCGTTCCGAGCCGGTCCAGCACCGCGTCGACGGACTCGGTGAAGACCGGTTCGTGGCCGTAGAGTCCGGCCGCCATCCGGGTGTGCTGGACCCCGGTGCCAGGGAACATCAGCACGACGGAGCGGGAGGGCCGGGAGGGACGCGAAGGAGGGGACGTCATACGGCAAGCCTCGGGGGCCCGGGTCGAGTCGGCCTCGACCCGGGTGGGGAGAAGCCGTCGAGTTCTTCTCGAGCGTCCGGGTACACGCTGCGGTGCATGAGTGTTGCCGAGGAAGGGCTCCCGAACGGGGCGGTCCCGTTGGGCGGCCATCTGCGCGACCGCACGGCTGAACTCGAGGAACTCCGTCACAACGTCCTGGCCGGCCCGGGCCCGCGGGCCACCGGGGCCCAGCACGCCAGGGGCAAGTTGACGGTGCGCGAGCGCCTCGACCTTCTCTTCGACAAGGGCACCTTCGTCGAGACCGGCGGGCTGCGCCGGCACCGCGCCACCGGCTTCGGCCTGGAGGATCGGCGTCCCCACACGGACGGGGTGGTCACCGGCTGGGGGGAGGTGTGGGGTCGCACGGTCTTCGTCTACGCGCACGACTTCCGCATCTTCGGCGGGGCGCTCGGTGAGGCGCATGCCCAGAAGATCCACAGGATCATGGACATGGCCGAGGCTGCCGGCGCCCCCCTGGTGGGTCTGTGCGACGGGGCGGGCGCCCGGATCCAGGAGGGTGTCACCGCCCTGGCCGGTTACGGCGGCATCTTCCTGCGCAACGTCCGCAATTCCGGGGTGATCCCCCAGATCAGCGTCATCCTGGGGCCGTGCGCCGGAGGGGCCGCCTATTCACCGGCCCTGACCGACTTCGTCTTCATGACGCGCGGGACGGGTCAGATGTTCCTGACGGGGCCCGATGTCGTGGAGGCGGTCACCGGGGACCGCGTGACGCACGAGGCGCTCGGCGGTGCCGATGCCCATTGCACGGTCTCCGGGGTCGCGCACTTCGCCCGGGACGACGAGGAGTCCTGTCTGGAGGACGTGCGCCATCTGCTGTCCCTCCTGCCGGCCAACAATCGCGAGCTGCCGCCGGAGGCACCCCCGGACGACCCGGTCGACCGCCGGACCGAGGCGCTCCTCGACATCGTTCCCGCCGATCCCAACCGCCCCTACGACATGCGTCTGGTCGTGGAGGAGATCGCCGACCACGGGGAGTTCCTCGAGGTGCACGAGAGCTGGGGCGGCAACGTCCTGTGCGCCCTGACCCGGTTGGGGGGCGCGGTCACCGGGATCATCGCCAATCAGCCGCAGGTGTTGGCCGGGGTCCTGGACATCCACGCCTCGGAGAAGGCCGCGCGCTTCGTGCAGATGTGCGACGCCTTCAACATCCCCCTGGTCACCCTGGTGGACGTGCCGGGCTTCCTGCCCGGTGTGGACCAGGAGCACGGCGGCATCATCCGGCACGGCGCCAAGCTGCTGTACGCCTACTGCAACGCCACCGTGCCGCGCATCTCGATCGTGCTGCGCAAGGCCTACGGCGGCGCCTACATCGTGATGGACTCCCAGTCCATCGGCGCCGACCTGACCTATGCCTGGCCCATCAACGAGATCGCGGTGATGGGTGCCGAGGGCGCGGCCAACGTCATCTTCCGCCGGCAGATCGCCGCCGCCGAGGACCCCGAGGCCATGCGGCAGAAGATGGTCAAGGAGTACAAGGCGGAGCTGATGCACCCCTACTACGCGGCCGAGCGCGGCCTGGTGGACGACGTCATCGATCCGGCGGAGACCCGGATCCGGTTGATCGGGGCGCTCGCCGCCCTCCGGGCCAAGCACGCCCCGTTGCCCGGCCGCAAGCACGGGAACCAGCCCCAATGAGCGGCCGTCGGGTCGAGGCCGAGGAGGGGCGGGTCATCCGGGTGCTCCGCGGCGCCCCGACCCCGGACGAGCTGGCGGCCCTCGCCTCGGTGCTCTGTCTCCTCATCGCTTCCTCCGTCCCGGCCGGGTCCGGCCGGCGCCTCGCGACGGCCCCGGACCCCACCGGTCGGCGATTCCCGGCCACGTCCTGGGCCTCCCGGCCCCATCCCGCCCGGCGGTGGGACCGGTGAGCGGCGAGCGGCCGGACGTCCCCGGCGAGCGGGTGCCGCCCCGGGGACTCCGATGAGGTCGAAACCGCGTCTTTCGGCCCGGCAGGCGTGGTGTCGGGCACGCCGTTCCGTCGGACACGCGATTTCGTCGGACATGCGTGCGCTTGGGAATGACTTCCCTGTGCGCAAAGGAAGGTGACGGGCAATCACATGACGTCGTGTCGGAGGAGGAGGTCGCCCCTTCCTCGTCGGCGCCTCTTGTCACACGCCCCCTCCCGAGGTTAGGTTAGCCTTACTTTGCCTGATCGAGGGAGGGTGCATGCCGTCCGGGGTACGGGGCTCGGTCGATCCCCCGGGGGGCGGCCGTCGGGCCGGGGCACTCCCCTTACTTCCACGCGGCGGCCGTCGCACCGGCGCCGCCGATCCCCGCAGGAGCGACCCGATGACCCGGACCCCGTCGTCCGAGCGTGCCCGAATGCGTCTCCCGGAGCCGCCGGACGCCGGCGCCGCGTGCCACCCGGCCCCGCCGACGGGGGGAGTCGCGTGAGCAGGGAGGACCACCGTCATCGCCACCTGGACCGGATCGCGGAGGTCCGCGCCGGCCGCACGGCCGAGAAGGTGGGTTATCCCATCCGCGTCCGCGAGGCCGAGGTCGTGCGCACCGGTGCGGTCGGCGCCGGACTGCTGCGGCTGACCCTGGGCGGGAAGGGCACCGAGGGCTTCGAGGCGCACGCCCCGGACGAGCACGTGAAGCTGCTCTTCCCCGAGCCGGACGGCTCCCTGAGGCTGCCCGAGCCGAACGGGCTGATGCTGCGCTGGCCCCGACCCTCGCCCACCTCGCGGGAGTACACGGTTCGCCGCCACGACCCGGCGTCGGGCGAGATCGACATCGACATCGCCCTCCACGAGGGCGGCCTCGCCTCGGAGTGGGCCCGTGCGGTCCGGCCGGGCGCGAGGGTGCACCTCGCCGGGCCGCCCGGTGGGCTGATCGTCCCGCACGCCTACGACCGGTACCTGCTCGGCGGCGATCTCACGGCGCTGCCGGCCATCGCGCGCCGGCTGGAGGAGCTGCCCCCCACGGCGCGCGGATGGGCGTTCATCGAGGTGGCGGACGCGGACGAGGAGATCGAACTCTCCGCCCCGGGGGGCGTCGAGGTGTGCTGGCTGCACCGCGGCGACCGCCCGGCCGGTACCGGGACCGCCCTCGCGGACGCCGTGACGACGGTGACCGTGCCGGACGGCGAGCGGGTGTACGTCTGGGCGGCCGGGGAGGCGGGCCGGCTCAAGCCGCTGCGCCGCTGGGTGCGCGAGGTGTTGCGGTTGCCGAAGGGGGACCACGACATCACGGGCTACTGGAAGCGCGGCATCGCCGATTTCGACGACGACCACGGGCACGGCGGGTCTCGCGCGCACCGTTCCTGACGCGTCGACACCTCCGGTCGGGGGTGGGGGGGGGAATCCCGCCGCCCCCCACCCCGCCC
>NZ_VKHS01000040.1 GCF_014141525.1 Streptomyces calidiresistens | reverse complement strand
GGGTCAGCGCACGCCCGGGTGGACGGGGATGCCCCCCTCCGGCGGCGGGAACACCAGGAACTCGTTGCCCTCCGGATCGGCCAGCACGTCCCAGTCCCGGGCGCCCTCGCGTTCGGAGACCATGGTCGCGCCCATCGCCAGCAGGCGCCCGGTGTCGCCCCACACGTCCAGCCGGACGGGATTCCGGCTCGCGGCCCGTTCCCCGACCGGCGTGATCCAGATGGTCGGCCCCTCGCCCCCCGGGTCGTGGATGGCCACCGGCCACTCCGCCGGGCGCGGCTGCGCCTCCCCGGCCCACTGCTCCCGGCGCCGGTATCCCAGGGCCTCGCACCACCAATCGGCGAGCCGCTGGTGGTCCAGTGCCTCCAGGGTGAGGTTCCGGAAAGTGGCCGGGGCGTCGCCCCGCTGCTCCGCGCTCATCCCGCCTCCGTCGCGTCGTTCCGACCGCCCATGCGGTCGCGGGCCCCGTACCCCGCGTCGGGTGGATCATGCCCGGCACGGGGTGCGCCGGCTCGCGGGAACCTCCCCGGGGCCGCCCGCCCGACGCGCCCTAGCATGACGGCATGACCCCCGAACCCCCCGGTCCCGGACCGGTCCTGGTCTACTCCCGCACCGCCGACTACCGGCACGAGTCGATCCCGCACGCCGTGGCGGCGCTGCACGAACTGGGTGCCGGGCACGGCTTCCGGGTCACCGCCACCGAGGACCCCGGCGAGCTGACGGCCGAACTGCCGCACCACCCCGTGGTCGTCTTCCTCTCCACCAGCGGGGAGGTCCTCACCGACGCCGCCCGGACGGCCCTGCGCGCCCACCAGGGCGCGGGAGGCGGTTTCGTCGGGATCCACGCCGCGAGCTGCACCGAGTACGGCTGGCCCTGGTACGGCCGCCTGGTGGGGGCCCGCTTCACCGAACACCCCGAACTCCAGCCCGGCGTGGTGGTCGTGGAGGACCGGGACCATCCGGCCACCGCGCACCTGCCCGCCCGCTGGGAGTTCACCGACGAGTGGTACGCCTTCGACCGCAACCCGCGCGGCCGGGTCAGGATGCTCGCCTCGGCCGACGGGAGCACCTTCCGCGGTGGCACCCCCGGCGCCGACCGACCCCTGGTGTGGTGCCACGAGGACACCGGCGGCCGTTCCTTCCACACCGCCCTCGGCCACACCGTGGAGTGCTGGGGCGACCCGCTCTTCCGGGCCCACGTGCTGGGCGGGATCCGTTGGGCCGGTGGCGCCGAACCGTCGTGAGCCCGGCGAGGGGCGGGCCTTCCCCGCCCCGGACGCCGCGGGCCGGGAGACGCGCAGGGGCGAAACACGACGTGAGACGATGCCCCGGGGCGGGTCCCCGCCGTTCCCCGCCCCTCCGCACGCACGTCGAGGAGACCACCGGGTGAGCCGATACACCGCCGCCGAGGACCGCTACTCCACCATGCAGTACCGCCGGTGCGGTCGCAGCGGGGTACTGCTGCCCGCCGTCTCCCTGGGACTGTGGCACAACTTCGGGGACGCCACCCCGCTGGAGACCCAGCGCGCCGTGCTGCGCCGGGCCTTCGACCGCGGCGTCACCCACATCGACCTGGCCAACAACTACGGCCCCCCCTACGGCTCGGCCGAGGCCAACTTCGGCACCCTCTTCGCGCAGGACCTCCGTCCCTACCGGGACGAGCTCTTCATCGCCACCAAGGCGGGCTACGACATGTGGCCCGGCCCCTACGGCGAATGGGGTTCGCGCAAGTACCTCCTGGCCAGCCTCGACCAGTCGCTGAAGCGGATGGGTCTGGAGTACGTGGATGTCTTCTACTCCCACCGCTTCGACCCCGAGACCCCCCTGGAGGAGACCCTCGGCGCGCTGGACACCGCCGTGCGGCAGGGCAAGGCGCTGTACGTCGGGATCTCCAACTACCCCGCCGACCAGCACCGGCGCGCGGTGCAGATCCTGCGCTCCATGGGCACCCCCCTGCTGATCCACCAGTCGGCGTACAACATGATCGACCGTCGGCTGGAGGACGAGGTCCTGGACGCCGTCGGCGACACCGGCACCGCCCTGATCGCCTACTCCCCGCTGGCCCAGGGACTGCTGACCGACCGCTACCTGACCGGCGAGGTACCCGCCGACTCCCGCATGGCGCAGGCCCGTTTCCTGCGCCCCGAGGCACTGACCGACAGCCGCCTGGAGATGCTGCGCTCCCTCGACGCCTTCGCCCGGGGGAGGGGGCAGACCCTCGCCCAGCTCGCCCTGGCGTGGGTGCTGCGCGACCCGCGGGTGGTCTCGGTGCTGATCGGCGCCGGCAGCGTGGCCCAGCTGGACCAGAACCTCGCGGCGATCGAGTCGGGGCCGCTCACCTTCGGCGAACTCGCCGAGATCGACCGGATCATGGGGCCCGAACTGCTGGAGTGACCCGGCCGGCCCCGCCCGTGGACCGACCGGGGCGCCTCAGGGCCCCGTCGTCCCCGGCGGGGCCGGATCGGCGGTCCCGCCGTTCCCGGTGGGGCCGACCAGCACCACCTCCAGCACCCGGGGGCCGTGCACGCCCTCCACCCGGTCCAGTTCGATGTCGCTGGTGGCGGAGGGCCCGGAGATCCAGGTCTGCGGACGGTGCGGCACCAGCCGGGGCATCGCCTCCGGCAGCGACGCCACCACCTGGTCCGGCACCCGCACCACGCACAGGTGGTGGTCCGGGATCAGGGTGATCCGCCGCCGCCCCTGGTCGGGGGAGCCGTCCAGCACGATGGTGCCGGTCTCCGCGATCGCCAGGGCGCACCCGGTGACCACCGAGTCCACGGCGTCCAGTTCGGCGGCGCCGATGGCGGGATCGTCCGCCACCCGGGTGATGTCCGCCGGCAGCCAGGCGTCCGGGACCCCCGGCGGGACGACCGCGCTCCGCGCCCCGCGCGCCGCCAGCAGCCGGGCGATCAGCGCCGGCAGGCCCTCCGGCTCCACCCGGTGCACCAGGGCCCGGTAGTCGGCCAGGTTCTCCGCCAGCAGCTCCACCGCGGTCGCCGCCCGGTCGGGGCCCTCGGGGAGATGGGAGGCGAGGTACCGCCGGGGCACCGGCGGAACCCCCGCGCCCGGGCCGGTGCCCCCGAGGGCGCGCCGGATCCGGCCGAGCACCACCTCGCGACTGCCGTGCGCGGTTCCCGCCGCGCGCGCGTGATCGCTCACGACCGGTCCTCCCGCTGTCCGTCGCCACTCGCGGTGCCGCCGCCGGCGCCCGCCTCCCGGGTGCGCCGCCACCACCGGCGGAAGGACTCCGCGGGCACCTCCGGCAGATCCCGGCTCGCCGTCCACGCCGCGCCCGGGCCGGGCAGCCGACGCGGGTGCAGCCGGCGGGTGCGCCCGGCGGCCCGCTGCCCGGCGCGCACCACGCCGGGGTGGTCCAGTGCCCACCGGGCGGCCCGCATCACGGCCCGTTCGGCGGCGTGCCCGCGCGCCGGCCTCAGCCGCACCCGGCTGCCGCGTACGGTCACCTCGCCGCCCTCGACCACCCGTTCACGCAGGTGCACCAGCACCCGGGGGATGTCGATGGCCACCGGGCAGACCTCGTAGCAGGCCCCGCACAACGAGGAGGCGTACGGCAGCGAGGCGTCCAGCTCGCTTCCGACGCCCCGGAGCTGGGGGGTGAGGATCGCCCCGATCGGGCCCGGATAGGCCGAACCGTAGGCGTGGCCGCCGGCCCGCTCGTAGACCGGACAGACGTTCAGGCACGCGGAACAGCGAATGCAGCGCAGGGCCTGGCGACCCACGGTGTCGGCCAACACGTCGGTACGGCCGTTGTCCAGCAGCACCAGGTGGAACTCGCGGGGGCCGTCGCCCTCGGTGGTGCCCGTCCACATGGTGGTGTACGGGTTCATCCGTTCGGCGGTGGAGGAGCGCGGCAGCAACTGCAGGAAGACCTCCAGATCCCGCCAGGTCGGCACCACCTTCTCGATGCCCACCACCGAGATCAGCGTCTCGGGCAGCGTGAGGCACATCCGTCCGTTGCCCTCGGACTCCACGACCACCATCGTGCCGGTCTCGGCGACCATGAAATTGGCCCCGGAGATCCCCACCCGCGCCCGCAGGAACTTCTCCCGCAGGTGCAGGCGGGCCGCCTCGGCGAGTTCGGCCGGTCGGTCGGTGAGGTCGCCGGGGGCCGCCCGACCCCACTCGCCCATCCGCTCGCGGAAGATGTCCCGGATCTCCGCCCGGTTGCGGTGGATGGCCGGTACCAGGATGTGGGAGGGCAGGTCGTCGCCGAGCTGCACGATCAGTTCGGCGAGGTCGGTCTCGTAGGCGGTGATGCCGGCCCCGGCCAGGGCCTCGTTCAGCCCGATCTCCTGGGTGGCCATCGACTTGACCTTGATCGCCTCGGTCTCGCCGGTGGCGTGCACCAACTCGGTGACGATGCGGTTGGCCTCGTCCGCGTCCGCGGCCCAGTGCACGGTGCCGCCCGCGGCGGTCACCGCCTCCTCCAGCCGCTCCAGGTGATCGTCCAGCCGCAGCAGCACCTCGTCCTTGATCGCGGCACCGGCCGCGCGCAACTCCGGCCAGTCGGACAGTTCGGCGACCGCGCGGGCCCGCTTGTCCCGGATGGTGTGGGTGGCGTGCCGCAGGTTTTCGAGCAGGGTGGTGTTCCGGCCGGCCGCCTCGGCGGCGGTGGGGAAGTCGCGCGGGGCCCCGGGCCGGTTGCCGGGCACGGCCCGACGGGGCATGCCGAGGAAGGTGCCGCTCATCGGATCGCCCCCCGCGTCCCCGTCCCGTGCCCCGTCGCGCCCGCGCTCTCCCCGGTGGAGGCGAGGATCTCCGCCAGGTGCACCGGGCGGACCGGGGATCCGGCCCGCCGCAGCACGCCGCCGATGTGCATCAGGCAGGAGTTGTCCACCGTGCACACCGCCGAGGCACCGGTGGAGACCACCGCCCGGGCCTTGTCCCGGCCCATCGAGGTGGACACCGCGGCGTTCTTCACCGCGAAGGTGCCGCCGAAACCACAGCACTCCTCGGCGCCGGGCAGCTCCACCAGCTCCAGGCCGCGCACCCGCTCCAACAGCCGGCGGGGCCGGTCCCCCAGTCCCAGGGCCCGCAGCCCGTGGCAGGTGGGGTGGTAGGTCACGGTGTGCGGGTAGTACGCCCCCACGTCGGTCACCCCCAGGACATCCACCAGGAACTCGGTCAGCTCCAGTGTCCGTCGCGCGGCGTCCGCCGCGCCCGGCACCGCGAACCCCGGGTGGTGGTCGCGCACCATCGCGGCGCAGGAGCCCGAGGGGGTCACGATGTGGTCGTATCCGGCGAAGGCCTCCGCGTACCTGCGCACCAGCGGCTCGGTCTCGCTCCGGTACCCGGTGTTGAACTGCGGCTGCCCGCAGCAGCTCTGCGCCTCGGGGAACCCCACCTCCACGCCCAACCGCTCCAGCAGCGTCACCACCGCCCGGCCGGTGTCGGGGTACAGGGTGTCGTTCACACAGGTGATGAAGAGCCCCACCCGCATCCGCTCAGCCATGCAGTCGCTCCTCCGCCCGCCGCCAGGGCTCCGTTCCGCCCCGCGGCTCATGGTGCCGCAGCGGCAGCCCGGACCGCAGCAGGGCCCGCAGCTCGGCGAGCCCGCCGGTCACCACACCGGTCGCCCGGGCCTGCACCAGGGCGTTGCCCAGCGCGGCGGCCTCGGCGGGACCGGCCACCACCGGCAGGCCGCACGCCTCGGCGGTCAGCCGGCACAGCAGCTCGTTGCGGGCGCCGCCGCCGACCACGTGCACCACGTCGATGTCGTGTCCGGCGAGCCGGCCGGCATCCGCCAGGGCGCGGCGGTGGGCCAGGGCGAGCGAGTCCAGGACGCAGCGCACGGTCTCCGCCCGCTCCCGGGGCGCCGGTTCCCCGCCGCGCCGACACGCCTCCGCGATCCGGGCGGGCATGTCGCCGGGGGCGATGAGGGACTCGTCCCCGGCGTCCACCACCGAGCGCAGCGGTTCGGCGCGCCCGGCCGCCGCCAGCAGTTCCGACAGGTCGGGCGCGGCACCGTCCTCCGCCTCCCAGGTGCGCAGGCACTCCTGGAGCAGCCACAGGCCCATGATGTTGCGCAGGTAGCGGACGGTGCCGTCCACGCCCAACTCGTTGGTGAAGTTCGCCCGCCGGCTCTCCTCGGTCAGCACGGGTTCGGTGAGTTCCAACCCCGCCAGGGACCAGGTGCCGGTGGCGATGTACCCGAACCGCCGGCCGGTCCCCTCCGCGTCCACGGGCACCCCCACCACCGCCGAGGCGGTGTCGTGGGAGCCGACCGCGATCACCGGCACCGGGCCGGTCAGGCCGGTCTCCGCCAGGACGTGCGGCAGCAGCTGCCCGGCGGGGTCGCCGGGTCGCCGCAGCGGGGGGAAGAGGCCCGGGTCGATGTCCAGGGCGTCGGTCACCTCCCGGGACCAGTCCCGGGTGCGCGGGTCGATCAGCTGGGTGGTGGAGGCGTTGGTCAGCTCGGTGCCGGCCTCCCCGGTGAGCCAGTACGCGATCAGATCCGGGATCAGCATCACCCGCCGGACGGCCGACCACGCGGCGCCACCGCGCGCCGCCGTCAGCTGGTAGATCGTGTTGAACGGCAGGTGCTGCAGGCCGGTGGCGGCGTACAGCCGGTCGGGCGGCAGCACGGCCGCCACCTTCTCCGCCGTGCCCTCCATCCGGGCGTCCCGGTAGTGCACGGGGTTGCCCAGCAGGGCGCCGTCCGCGTCCAGCAGACCGTGGTCCACCGCCCACGAGTCGATCCCCACGCCGGCCAGCCGGCCGCCGGTGATCCGGCCGGCCTCCCGCAGCCCGTCCAGCACGCCGCGGTACAGCCCGGGGATGTCCCAGTACAGGGTGGGGCCCATCCGCACCGGACGGTTGGGGAAGCGGTGCACCTCGCGCAGGTCCAGTCGGTCGGCCCCCACCGTCACGAGCATCACCCGGCCGCTGGACGCCCCGAGGTCCACGGCGGCGAAGGCCCCGCCCCGGGGGGACTCCCCGGGGCGGGGGCCGGTGGTCGCGCCGCTCATCGCAGGAAGGCCGCGGCGACGCCCGCGTCGACCGGGATGTGCAGGCCGGTGGTGTGCGACAGGTCGCCGGCGGTCAGGGTGTACACGGCGGCCGCCACGTGCTCGGGCAGCACCTCGCGCTTGAGCAGGGTCCGCTGCGCGTAGAACTCGCCCAGCCTCTCCTCCTCCACGCCGTACACCGCGGCCCGCTCGGCGCCCCAACCCCCGGCGAAGATGCCGGAGCCGCGCACCACACCGTCCGGGTTGACGCCGTTGACCCGGATGCCGTGCTCCCCGAGTTCGGCGGCGAGCAGCCGCACCTGATGGGCCTGGTCGGCCTTGGTGGCGCCGTAGGCGATGTTGTTGGGACCGGCGAAGACGCCGTTCTTGGAGACGATGTAGACGATGTCCCCGCCCATGTCCTGGGCGATCATCATCCGGGCCGCCTCGCGGGAGACCAGGAACGAGCCGCGTGCCATGATGCGGTGCTGCAGGTCCCAGTCGGCCGCGGTGGTCTCGGTCAGCGACTTGGAGACGGAGATGCCCGCGTTGTTGACCACCAGGTCGATGCCGCCGAAGGCCAGCGCGCCGACCGCGAACGCCTCGGCGATCGCCTCCTCGGAGGTGACGTCGGTGGCCACCGCCACCGCCCGGTCCGGGCCGCCCAACTCCCCGGCCACCTCGGCGGAGCGCTCGGCGTCCAGGTCGGCGACCACGACGCAGGCGCCCTCGGCGGCGAGCCGGCGGGCGGTGGCCAGGCCGATGCCGGAGGCCGCCCCGGTGACCAGCGCCACCCGGGTCGCCAGCGGCTTGGGCGCCGGCATCCGCCGCAGCTTGGCCTCCTCCAGTTCCCAGTACTCGATCCGGAACTTCTCGGACTCCTCGATGGGGGCGTACCGGGAGATCGCCTCGGCGCCGCGCATCACGTTGATGGCGTTGACGTAGAACTCGCCGGCCACCCGGGCGGTCTGCTTGTCCTTGCCGAAGGAGAACATCCCGACGCCGGGGACCAGCACGATCGCCGGGTCGGCGCCGCGCATGGCGGGGGAGTCGGGGGTCGCGTGTCGCTCGTAGTAGGTGCGGTACTCCTCGCGGTACTCCGCGTGCAGTTCGCGCAGCCGCTCCACCGCGCGCTCCGGCGGGGTGTCGGCCGGCAGGTCCAGGACCATCGGCCGCACCTTGGTGCGCAGGAAGTGGTCGGGGCAGGAGGTGCCCAGGGCGGCCAGCCGGGGGTGCTCGGCGCGGGAGAGGAAGTCCAGCACCGCCGCGTCGTCGGTGAAGTGCCCCAACTGCGGGCGGTCGGTGGAGGCCAGGCCCCGGATCACGGGGGCCAGGGCCGCGGCCCTGGCCCGCCGCTCCTCCTCCGGCAGCGGCGCCCACTCCTCGCGCACCGCGCCGAAGGGCTCGGGGCGGCCCCGCTCGGCGATGAAGCGCTCGGCGGTGCGGATGATGTCCAGGGAGTTGCGCTCGCACTCCTCGGAGGTGTCGCCCCAGGCGGTGATGCCGTGGCCGCCCAGGACGCAACCGATCGCCCGCGGGTTGGCCTCCTTGACGGCGGCGATGTCCAGGCCGAGTTGGAAGCCGGGGCGGCGCCAGGGCACCCACACCACGCGGTCGCCGAAGCACTCGGCGGTCAGCTTCTCCCCGTCGGCGGCACAGGCCAGGGCGATGCCGGAGTCGGGGTGCAGGTGGTCCACGTGCGCGGCCTCCACCAGGCCGTGCATGGCGGTGTCGATGGAGGGGGCGGCGCCCCCCCTGCCGTGCAGGCAGTAGTCGAAGGCCGCGACCATCTCGTCCTCGCGCTCCACCCCGGGGTAGACCCCGGTCAGCGCGCGCAGACGGTCCAGCCGCAGCGCGGCCAGGCCCCCCTCGGTGAGGGTGCCCAGGTCGCCCCCGGAGCCCTTGACCCACATCAGGTCGATGTCGGCGCCGGTGACCGGGTCGACGGCGGTGCCCTTGGCGGAGGTGTTGCCGCCGGCGTAGTTGGTGTTGCGCGGATCGGCTCCCAGTCGGTGCGAGCGCTCCAACAGCTCGGTGACCGGCCGGGGCGTGGCGTCCGTCATCTTCTCCCTGCTTCCTGGCTTCCTGGCTTCCTGTGCTGCCGGTACGGGGGCCCGGGCGGTCCCGGGCGGCAGGCCGCCCGGGACCGGCGGGATCAGGCGCCCCAGCCCGCCTGCTCGCCGCCCCGGCGGTCGGCGACGATGCGCTCGGCCCAGCCGGAGCGCCGGTAGGCGGCGATGGGGTCGGGGTCCAACCCCCGGTCCTCGCGCAGTTCCGCGAGCAACGGACGCACGTCGGTGTTGTAGGCGTCCATCAGGACCGCGTTGGCGCCGAGCACGTCACCGGCCCGTTGGGCGACGGACAGCGCCTCCCGGTCCACCAGCAGGGCCTTGGCGGTGGCCTCCTGGACGTTCATCACCGAGCGGATGATCGCGGGGATCTTGGGCTCGATGTTGTGGCACTGGTCCAGCATGAAGGCGACCTCGGGCACGAACCCGCCGCCCCCGATCACCTCGTGCATGATGCGGAACAGCTGGAAGGGGTCGGCGGAGCCGACCATCAGGTCGTCGTCGGCGTAGAAGCGGGAGTTGAAGTCGAAGCCGCCGAGCCTCCCCTCGCGCAGCAGGACCGCCACGATGAACTCGATGTTGGTGCCCGGCGCGTGGTGGCCCGTGTCCACCACGACCTGCGCCCGTTCGCCCAGCCGCAGGCAGTGGGAGAACGCGGTGCCCCAGTCCGGCACGTCGGTGGTGTAGAAGGCCGGCTCGAAGAACTTGTACTCCAGCAGCATCCGCTGGTCGGCGCCCAGGCGCTCGTACACGGCGGTCAACGCCTCGGCGAGACGGTCCTGGCGGGCACGGATGTCGTCCTGACCGGGATAGTTGGTGCCGTCGGCGAACCACAGCTTCAGATCCCGCGAACCGGTGGCGTCCATGATGTCCACGCACTCGAGCAGGTGGTCCAGGGCCTTGCGGCGCACCCGGGGATCGGGGTGGCAGACGCTGCCCAGTCGGTAGTCGTCGTCCTGGAAGACGTTGGAGTTGATCGTCCCCAGCCGCAGGCCCAGGTCCTTGGCGAAGGTCGCCAGGGCCGCGTAGTCGTCGACCCGGTCCCAGGGGATGTGCAGGGCCACCGAGGGGGCGGCGCCGGTCAGTTCGTGCACCCGGGCGGCGTCCTCGAGCTTCTCCCGCGGGGTGCGCGGGACACCCTCCTGGGCGAATACCTTGAACCGGGTGCCGGAGTTTCCGTAGGCCCATGAGGGGGTTTCGATGGCCTGGGTGGCGAGGGCCGCCTTGACGGCGGAGGGGGCGGTCATGCGATCAGGGCTCCCGGGTGGCTGGACACCGCTGTGAATCGTTTCACTGACCCGACGCTAAGAGGGGGCCGGGAGTCGTGTCAAGACGGCGGTGGGCATCGGGCGGGAACCGGGCGGGAGTGATCTCCGGAGCGCCCGTGAACAGCCGATCTTGACGCGCTGTGATGGTCCGGCTAGCTTGCGTCCCCCATGGATGAAACCTTTCATGAAGGAGCGGTGCCGTGCGGCGGATCTGCTTTCTGCTCAAGGTTCGCGCGGACCGGCTGGAGGAGTACCGGGAGCGCCACGCCGACGTCTGGCCGGAGATGCGCCGGGCGCTGAGCGGGGCGGGGTGGCGCAACTACTCCCTCTTCCTGCGCGAGGACGGCCTGTTGGTGGGCTATCTCGAGACCGAGGACTTCGGGGCGGCCCGGGAGGCGATGGCCCGCACCGAGGTCAATGCCCGCTGGCAGGCGGAGATGGCGGAGTTCTTCGAGGAACTCGACGGGGTCGGCCCCGACGAGGCGATGCGCCCGCTGACCGAGGTCTTCCACCTGGACTGACCGCTCGCGGCCGGGCGGCGCCGGACTGCCGGAACTCCGGCCCGTCCCCGAAAACGAACGGATGACAACTCTTCCGATCGGGTTCGAACGGTGGGGGGATGTCCGTTCGTGATCATTCGTGGTTCCGGGGCCGACTCGGGGATCGTCCGGTGTCCTCGCGTCCCCCGGCCGCCTACCATGTCCCGGCGGCGGACGACGAGGGCGACCGGCGGGGCACGACGAGAGAACGGAACGGGGACGATGACGCACACGGTCGGGATCAAGGAGGTCGCCCGACGGGCCGGCGTGTCGGTGGGAACGGTCTCCAACGTCATCAACCGTCCCCACATGGTCGCCGAGGACACCCGCCGCCGGGTGCGCGCGGCCATCAGCGAACTCGGCTACGTGCGCAGTGAGTCGGCCCGGCAACTGCGGGCCGGCCGCAGCCGCATCATCGCCCTGCTCGTCCTGGACATGGCCAACCCCTTCTTCGTCGACGTCGCGATGGGCGCCGAACGCGTCGCGCGGGCCTCCGGGTTGGGGGTCATGCTCTGCAACAGCGCGCAAAGCGTTTCCGAGGAGGCCGACTACCTCTCGCTCTTCGCCGAACAGCGGGTGCGCGGTGTCCTGGTCACCCCCGCCGACATGACGGGCCGCAACCTCACCGCCTTCCGCCGGCACAACATCCCCTTCGTCCTGGTGGACCGGGTGCTGCCCAGCGCGGAGGGCTGCTCGGTCTCGGTGGACGACGTGCGCGGAGGCGCCCTGGCCGTCCGCCACCTGCTGGCCGAGGGGCACGAGCGGATCACCTACGTCAGCGGGCCGATGTCCCTGCAGCAGTGCCGCGACCGACTCTCCGGCGCCCTCCTCGCCCTGGAGGAGGCCGGCCTGGGACCGGAGGACCTGCGCCACCTGGAGGCCGAGCGCCTGGACGTCGCCGCCGGACGGGACGCCGGCGCCCGGCTGCTGGGCGCCGATCCCCGACCCGGGGCGGTCTTCTGCGCCAACGACCTGTTGGCCCTGGGGGTCCTCCAGGCCTTCTTCGCCGCCGGGGTGCGGGTGCCCGAGGACGTGGCGATGGTCGGCTACGACGACATCGAGTTCGCGGCCGCGGCGGCGGTGCCGCTGACCTCGGTGCGGCAACCCGCCGGTCGGATGGGGCGCGAGGCCGCCGAACTGCTGCTGCAGGAGACCGGCGAGGACGCCGCCCGGCACCGGCACCGGCGCATCGTGCTGGAACCCGAGCTGATCGTCCGCGAATCGAGCCTCGGTCCGCGCGCCGGCCGTCGGTGAGACCCCTCCCGGGGGATCATCGGGACCACGTACCGAGGCGGGCCCCGGGAACCGGGGCGGAGGAGGAGCGGACGATGACGGTCGGATCGCGCACCCGGGAGCTGCGGGTGACCACCGGTGGGCGGGAGACCGTCCACGATCTCACCGGGGAGTGCGAGGCCTTCCTCGCGGAGGAGGCGGCCGGTGCCGACGGCCTGCTCAACGTCTTCGTGCCGCACGCCACGGCGGGCATCGCGATCCTGGAGACCGGGGCCGGGAGCGACGAGGACCTTCTCGCCGCGCTGCGCGACCTGCTGCCCGCCGACGACCGCTGGCGCCACCGCCACGGCAGCCCCGGACACGGCCGCGACCACGTGCTGCCGGCCCTGGTCCCGCCCCACGCCACCCTTCCGGTGGTGGGCGGTCGGATGGCGCTGGGCACCTGGCAGAGCGTCTGCCTGGTGGACACCAACGTCGACAACCCGGATCGACGGGTGCGGCTGAGCTTCCTGGGGTGACGGGGGAGGGGAGCACGCCCGTCGTGGATCGCCCCGGTTCGACGGCCCGACACCGGTCGCGGGACCGGACCGGGGCCGGGGTCCGGCCGCGCCTGCACGGCGCCCCGCGGGGCGCACCGCGTCGTGCGGACCCGCCGGATACGGACGGACGACTGCGCCGGGGACGGCGTGCCCCTTCGGGCGGTGCTCACGCGGAGGGGAGCCCCAGCCCATCCACGTCGCGGACGACGGTGACCCGGCCGCCGTCGCCGGGGTCGGGATCGGGCAGGATCGTCTCCGGGTCGACGAGGTGGACCTCGTGGTCGTCCAGCGTCAGCCGACGCGCGACCTCCAGCACCATCCGCCGTGCCACGTCGTCGATCGCGTGGACGCGGGTGAGGTCGATGGCCACCCGGGTCTCCGGGGGAGCGGTCTCCATGATCTCCCGGACCACGTGCTCGGCTCCCGCGAAGTCGATGCCGCCCTGGAGCTCCAGGACGCGGAGCGCGTCCGGTCCGCTGCCGACGACGTGGTTCGACCGTACGGTCGCCCGTCCGGGGGAGGGCACCTCCATCACATGCAGGCCCATGTCCGAGGAGAATCGCTCGAACAGGGATACCCCGCGCACACTGTTGCCGTGACGGTCCAGACGCGGTGAGAACGTGGCGATGCCGATGCGTCCGGGAAGTGCCCCGATCAGTCCTCCGGCCACCCCGCTCTTCGCGGGAATGCCGACCTGGGTCGCCCAGTCACCGGCCGCGTCGTACATCCCGCAGCTGAACATGACGCTGAGAACCTGGCGCACCACCGGTTTCGGCACCACCTGTTCACCCGAGAGCGGGTTCACGCCGTGATTGGCCAGCGTCGCCGCCATCATGGCCAGATCCCGGGTGGTGACGAGCACGGAGCACTGCCGGGTGTAGCCGTCGACGACACCCCTCGCGTCCTCGGTGAGGACGTCGTGGCTGCGCAGCATGTGCGCGATCGCGAGGTTGCGGTGTGCGTGTTCCATCTCCGAGGCGCACACCTCCTCATCCACCGCCAGTCGGCGATCGGCGAAGGCCGAGAGGCCGTGGACGACGCGTTCCACCCGTTCCGCCGGGCCGGGATTCCCCGCACCGACCAGGGAGTGAACGGTGATGGCACCGGCGTTGATCATGGGATTGAGCGGGCGTCCGGTGCCGCTTTCGAGGGAGATCTCGTTGAAGGCCTCTCCCGACGGCTCGACGCCGACCTTGGCGAGCACCGGGTCGAATCCGCGGTCGGCGAGGGCCAGGGCGTAGGCGAACGGCTTGGAGATCGACTGGATGGTGAACGGGACGTCGACGTCACCGGCGCCGTAGACCCGTCCGTCGACGGTGGCGAAGGCAGCGGCCAGCCGCTCGGGGTCGGCCGCCGCCAGCTCGGGGATGTAGGCCGCCGGTTCCCCGGAGGTGTCCGGCTCCACGTCTCCCAGTGCCTCGGCCAGATAATCGGGAATGATGGGCCGCATTTTCGTCTCTCCGTTCGGAACACCGGCTTCCGGCGCGGGGCGCGGCCGGACTCCGGGCGGCACCCTGTCGCCGGGCCGCATCCACGACGCCCGGTGGTTGCGTGGCCAGGCTACCGAGCGGCCCGTGCGGATCGGGCAACCGCGGATCGCCGACCACTGCGGCCGTGTCCCGTGGGACCCGGAGACCGCGAGCCGGTGTTCCACGGGGTGCCGGGATGGACCCGGGCGCGCGATCCGCCACCCACGCCTTCGGCGTGACCGTGAGACCGAGGTCCACGAGCTGCCCGAGCCGGGGCGTCACCGGGACGGTGGTCGCCGGCCGGGGCGCCCGGTGCCGAAGGCGGCCTCGCGCACGGCGCCCGGGGCCGCGAACGCGCTGTCCGTGTCGATCACGTGGACCACCTCCTCGACCCCGTCGTCGAAGGTCGGACCCCGGCCGGGCCGCCGGATCCCCCCGGCCGGACCCTTCACGACCACCCTCTCCACCGATTTGGCTGTAGAGCCCATCGAATGCTTTCCTGTGCGGGTATCACCATGTGGACGCGAAGGGGGCTCGGTGGGGTCGTACGGTAGGGGACCGCGGGAGGCGGCGCCGACCACGGCGCGACGGTGGTGGGTCCCCGACCCCGGCCGGGCACGCCTGCTCGTCGGCCTGCGGGCGGTGCTCGGCACCGGTCTCGCGGTGACCGCCGTCCTGCTCGCGGGATTCGGCCTGGAGGCCGCGCTGCTGGGCGGCCTGGCGGCGCTGCTGGCCCTCTTCACGGTCACCGACCCCGACGTGCGGCGGCAGATCTCGACCACGGCCCTGCTCCCCCTCGTGGGGCTGCCGGTGCTCGTGGCGGCGTGCTTCCTGCACGATCACCCGCTCGTCCGCTCGGCCGTGTTCCTCCTCGTCGTCTTCGTCGGTGTCTGGGCCCGCCGCTTCGGACCCCGCGGCAACGCCCTCGGCATCTTCGCGTTCATGATGCTCTTCGCGGTCCAGTTCCTCGGTGCCCCACCCGCCGACCTGGCGCGCCTCGTTCCCGCCGTCCTGCTCGCCCTGGCCTGCGCGGCCCTCGTGCGGTTCGTCCTGTGGTGCCGGGAGCGCCGCACCCCGCCCCCCTGTCTCTTATACACCTC